>CAZVFF010000115.1:0-7608 GCA_964626395.1 uncultured Iamiaceae bacterium
CGGCGTGGCCGGCTCCCACGGGTCGGCCGTGCACAGCGCGAAGTCCTCGGCGCCGTCGGCGTTGGTGAGGATGAACAGCCGGTCGCGGTGGGCCTCGACGAGGTACTCCACGCCGTGCACCCGTTCGGCGACACGACGGGGCGTGGCGGCCGGGTCGTGGGCGTCGACCAGCCACGTCTCGGCGGTGATCGCGCTCGCCGAGGTGATCACGATCCAGTCGTCACTGCGGTTCGTGGCCACCGACACGAAGAACCGTTCGTCGGGTTCGGAGAACACGAGCACGTCGTCCGCCGCGGCGGTGCCCACCCGGTGGCGCCACACCTGCCAGGGGCGTTGCGTGGCGTCGAGGGTCACGTGGAACACGGTGCGGCTGTCGGCGGACCACGCCAGCGGGTACGACACCCCCTCGACGGTCTCGTCGTGGTCGACCCCGGTGGACAGGTCCCGGATGTGCAGGGTGTGGGCCTCGTCGCCGGTGTGGTCCACCGACCACGCCAACAGGTTCCCGTCGGGACTGACCGCCGCGCCACCCACCTGGGAGTACCCGTGGCCGGCGGCCACGTCGTTCTCGTCGAGGATCACGGTGAAGTCGGCTTCGTCACCGGGCGGTTCGGGATAAGCGCAGACCGGGGCGCGCACGTGCACCGGGTAGGAACGACCCTCGAAGGTGCGGGTCAGATACCACCACCCGCCGTGACGGGTCGGCACCGACAGGTCGGTTTCGCGCACCCGTGAGCGGATCTCGTCGAACAGCACCCGGCGCAGCGGTTCGTCCTCCGCGGTGACGGTGTCGGTCCAGGCGTTCTCCGCGGCGATCAGTTCGGCGACCCGCGGGTCGCCGGTGTCGCGCAGCCAGTACCACGGGTCGGTCGTGGTCGTGCCGTGCAGGACACGTTCGTGGTCGGCCCGCGGTGCCCGGGGCGGTCCGGTCGGCGCATCACCCATCGGGTGCGGAGCGTATCGGGTCGACACCGCGGCGCTACCCTGCGGGTCCATGGCCATCTATGCACTCGGTGATCAGGTTCCCGACATCGCGCACGACGCGTACATCGCGCCCGAGGCCGTCGTGATCGGTTCGGTGACGATCGCCTCGCAGGCGTCGGTGTGGCCCTCGGCGGTGATTCGCGGCGACGACGGACCGATCCGTGTCGGGCCACGGACCTCGATCCAGGACGGGGCCGTGCTGCACACCACCGCGTTCGCTCCCACCACGGTCGGTGCGGACTGCGTCGTGGGGCACCTCGCGCACCTGGAGGGCTGCACCGTGGAGGACGGCGCGCTGATCGGTTCGGGGTCGATCGTGTTGCACAACGCGGTCGTCGAATCCGGCGCCCTGGTCGGTGCGGCGGCCCTGGTGCCCAACAACATGGTCGTGCCCGCCCGGGCGATGGCGTTGGGTGTGCCCGCGAAGATCCGTGCCGACGCGGCCTCGTCGGACCTGATCGTGTACTCCGCGTTGTCCTACGTGGAACGGGCCGCCCGGTTCACCGCCGAGCTGCGCCGGTTGGATTGACGTCACCCGTCGGCGCATCTTGAGTCGCCGTTCGGTGCTCCGGTACGGTCCTGAACCGCAGGTCGGGTCCCGCTCCACGACGGGGCCACACGCCACAGGGGGCACACAGGTCACGGTCCGACACCGGCAACGGCCGGTGCCGTTCCGAACGGTCCGGAGTGAACATCGATGACCACAGCCGAGATGTCGATGGGACGTCGTGGATGGCGTCTGCTGCGCCGCCAGATCCGTTCCCAACGCAACGGTTTCGTCGTCGGGGTCGCCGCCGGGGTGGTGTGGACCGCCGCGAAGGTGACGATCCCGCTGTTGATCCAGGGCGGCATCGACCACGGCATCGGCGCCGGTGAGACCGGTGCGGTGCTGCGCTGGGGTGTGCTGATCGCGATCGCCGGGCTGTTCTCGGCGGTGTTCACCGGCACGCGCCGTTACTGGGCGTTCCGCGAGTCGCGGTGGGCCGAAGCCGACCTGCGTCGACGCATGTACGCGCACCTGCAACAGCTGCACTTCGCCTACCACGACGACGCCCGCACCGGTCAGCTGATGAGCCGCGGCAACACCGACCTGCAGCAGATCGCCAACTTCCTGGTGCTGATCCCGATCACGATCGCGAACCTGCTCACCGCGGTCGCCGCGACCGTGCTCATGGTGCGCATGGACTGGCGCCTCACGATCCTGGCGGTGGGCAGCCTGCCGTTGCTGAACGTGTTCGCGAAACGGTTCGCGTCACGGCTGCACCCCGCCGCGTTGGGTGTGCAGACCGAATCCGCCGCCCTGGCCGAGGTCGTCGAGGAGACCGTCGCCGGCATCCGGGTCGTCAAGGGGTTCGGAACCGAACAGATCCAGCGGGAACACCTGGGCGACGCCGCCGGTCGCCTGTACGACCAGTCGATGCGGACCGCCCGGATCCGCAGCCGTTACGTGCCGCTGCTCGACCTGCTGCCCACCCTCGGGCTGGTGCTGGTCATGCTGTACGGCGGACACCTCGTCATCGACGGGCGTCTCAGCGTCGGTCAGCTCGTGGCGTTCAACGCGTACGTGGTCATGTTGATCTGGCCGTTGCGGATGCTGGGCAGCATCGTCGACCAGGCCCAACGTGCCGCGGTGTCCGCCGGCCGGGTCGACGAGGTCCTCGCCGCCGACGCGCACATCACCGACCCGGCCCGGCCCGAGGCGATCCCCGACGGTGGCGGACGGGTGACCTTCGACGACGTCCGGTTCGCCTACCCCGGCACCGGCGTGACCGTGCTGGAGGGTTTCGACCTGGAGATCTCCCCCGGTGAATCGGTCGCGCTGGTCGGGATGACCGGTTCGGGCAAGTCCACCGTGGCGAAACTGATCCCCCGGTTCTACGACGCGGACGCCGGCACGGTGTCGATCGACGGCGTCGACGTGCGCACCGCGTCGCTGGCGGCGGTGCGCCGCAGTGTGGGGATCGTGTTCGAGGACACGTTCCTGTTCAGCGACACGATCGCCGCGAACATCGCGTTCGCGGACCCGGACGCGTCGATGGCCCAGATCGAACGCGCCGCCCGCCTGGCCGGGGCGCACGAGTTCATCGGCGAGCTGTCCGAGGGTTACGACACCGAGATCGGCGAACGCGGGTTCTCGCTGTCGGGTGGGCAACGCCAACGGCTCGCGATCGCCCGGGCGATCCTGGCCGACCCGCGGATCCTCATCCTCGACGACGCCACCTCGGCGGTGGACCCCACCAAGGAACACGAGATCCGTGCCGCGATGGGCGAGGTCATGGAGGCCCGCACCACGATCGTCATCGCGCACCGGCCCGCCACGATCGCGATGGCCGACCGGGTCGTGCTCGTCGACGACGGCGTGGTCGCCGCCCAAGGCACCCACAGCGACCTGCTGGCGTCGTCCGAACGGTACCGGCAGGTGCTCGCTGCGGCGGAACGCACCCCCGAGGGGGTCCCGGCCGGTGGACTCGTCGGCACCCCCTCGGAGGTGCAACGGTGAACCGGCACGGTTCGACCCGCCGGATCTGGGAGGCCCCCGAACCGCCACCGGTGCGGCCCGGCCACCGCGACGGGCCGCGCACCTGGGCCGACACGAAGCGGCTGCTGGGCCGGCTCGCGCCGATCGCCCGACCGTACCGCAAACGCCTCGTCGTGGCGGTGCTGCTGGTCGTGGTATACGCGTTGACGATCCTGGCCGGCCCGTACCTGTTGAAGCTCGCGATCGACCGTGGCATCGCGGAGGGCAACGGTCGCACGCTGAACGTCATCGTGATCGTGTACGCGGTGGTCGCGTTCGTGGCGTGGCGGGTCGAGGGTCTGCAGATCACCGCGATGGCCTGGGTGGGTGAGGGGTTCCTGCGGGACCTGCGGTTGCGGGTGTTCTCGCACCTGATGCGACTGTCGATGCCGTTCTACGACCGCGAATCCTCCGGGGTGGTCGTGTCGCGCATGACCTCGGACATCGACGTCATGGAGAACCTGGTCCAACAGGGTCTGATCCTGATCGTCACGAACCTGGTGCTGCTGGGCGTGGCGGTCGTGGTGTTGGCGGTCGTGTCGTGGCAGCTGCTGCTGTTGTGTCTGATCCCGGTGCCGTTCGTGATCTGGTCCGCGTTGCGGTTCAACCGGGAGTCGAACCGGTCGTACCTGATGATCCGCGACTGGATCGGTTTGACGCTCACCTCGTTGCAGGAGGGCATCTCGGGCGTGCGGATCATCCAGGCGTTCGACCGTTCCGAGGTGGAGGTCAAACGGTTCTCCCGCTACAACCGGGGTCTGTACGACGAGTACATGCACTCGATCTGGATCTCGTGCTGGTTCCTGCCGGTGGTCGACTTCGCCGGGTTGTTCACCACCGCGCTGGTGATCGGCGTGGGCGGGGTGATGGCGGTGAACGGTGTGGTCACGATCGGCACGGTCACGTTCTTCGTGTTGAGCCTGTCGAACCTGTTCGACCCGGTCCAACAACTCAGCCAGTACGTGAACCAGCTGCAACAGTCCGGTGCGGGGCTGTCCAAGTTGGCCGATCTGCTGGACGAACCCGTCGACGTGGCCGAACCCGACGACCCGGCGACCACCCCCACCGCGGGTCCGTTGGTGGTCGACGGGTTGTGGTTCGCCTACGGCGACGTGGCGACCGACGACGACTGGGTGCTGCGCGACGTCGACCTCGAGATCGCGGCCGGGGAACACCTGGCGTTGGTGGGGCCCACCGGCGCCGGCAAGTCGACGCTCGCGAAGTTGATCGCCCGGCTGTACGACCCGGTGCGGGGCACGGTCACCTTCGATGGGGTGGACCTGCGCGATCTGGACGGCACCGAGTTGCGGCGCCGGATCTGCGTGGTGCCCCAGGAGGGGTTCCTGTTCAACGGGTCGGTGATCGACAACGTCCGCATCGCCCGGCCCGACGCCACCGACGCCGAAGTGCGTGCCGCGTTCGAAACGGTCGGGGTGCTGGACCGGTTCACCGCGTTGCCCGACGGGCTGGACACCGAGGTGCACGAACGCGGGTCGCGGTTGTCGGCGGGTGAGAAACAGCTGGTGTCGTTGGTGCGTGCCGCGTTGGCCGACCCGGCGGTGCTGGTGCTCGACGAGGCGACGTCGTCGTTGGATCCGGGCACCGAGGCCGTCGTGGAACACGCCATGGAACGGCTCATGTCGGGCCGTACGGTGATCCTGATCGCGCACCGGTTGTCGACCGCGAAACGCGCCGATCGGGTGGGGGTGGTCGCCGCCGGGTCGCTCGCCGAGCTGGGATCGCACGACGAACTCGTCGCGGCCGGGGGCCGCTACGCCGAGCTGTACCGGATCTGGACCGCCGGTCTGATCGGTTCCTGACCAGTCAGGGGGTGGTCGTCGGCGTCGGGGCCGGTTCGAGGTGACGTGTGCGCATCAGGTCCGGGAGGAACTCGTCGACGATGCGTTCCATGCCGGCCATGGTCGGGTGCACACCGTCGCCGGCGCGGACCTGCACGTCGCCGTTGCTGCCGGGCAGATAGGTGGCGAACCCGCCGTCGGGTCCGTTCAGGGCGTTGCCGGCATCGACGTAGGTGACCCGGTGGGGTCGGGCGTCGGCTTCGGTGCGGATCAGCCCGTTGATGGTGCCCACCTGGGCGTTCAGGCTGGCCTTGCCCATGGCGGGCAGCCCGATCCAGTACACCGACACGCCCGGCCGCGCGGCGATGTCCATGAGCTGGGCGATGCGGCGCTGGTACTCCTGTTTCCATTCGTCGTGACGGGTGATCGGCAGCCACCCGTCCGCGGTGCGCAGGTCCTGGTCGTCGTTGCCGCCGATGAAGATCACGACCACGTCGGGGTCGTCGGCGTCCATGTCGGCGGTCAGCTGGGCGGGCCAGTCGACCACGTCGGGTCGTGCCAGGCCGGTGCCGACCTGCTGGTTCTGGATCACCTCGACGGGTTCGTCACGCAACGCGTCCGACAGTGCCGGGCCCAGGTAGCCCGACAACGAGTCCCCGGCGACCAGGATCCGCAGCGGGTCCTCGGCGGTGGGGGTGCGGTGGTCGGGCAGGGTCGTGGTCGTGGTCGACGTACTCGCCGGGCCGGTGACGCTCGGTGCGGGCGTCGACTGGTTCTGGTCGGCGAGTTCGACGCCTTCGGTGGTGGTGAACCCGGTGGATTCGTCGTGGCCGCTCACCCGGGCGAGCCAGTTCGCCGGCGCGGTGAGCGCCAGGCCGTTCGCGACCGCTTTGATCGGGTGCATCACCGCCAGGGAGACGCTGCGTTGGAAGCCGGGTTTCTGGCGTTCCGCGGTGCGGGTGAGGCCGTCGGCGTTCAGGAACGTCGCCAGGATCAGCGTGGCCAGGGTGATCACGATCGCGTACCCCGCGGGCAGACGGCGCCGGGGGACCGGTTCACCGGGGAACTGGTCGGAGTTCTGCGGGCGGGTGGGATCGGCCATGACGGTCAGAACTGGAAGTAGATGAACGGGGCGACGCCGGTCGGGCCGAACGCGTCGATGACGACCAGTGCCAGTGCCAGTATGACGGTCTGCACCGTCCACGGTGCGCGACTGAACACGGCACGCAACCGACCGGACAGGTGACGGGGGGTGAACTGCACGGCCAGTGCACCGGCGATGGTCGCCACGAGCATCCAGTTGACCGGGTCGGATTCACCGAACGCGGTGAGCCGTCCGAGCACGTCGAACGCGTTGGCGAAGGTCTCGGCACGGAAGAACACCCAGGCGAGGCACACGAAGTGGAACACGACCACCCTGGTCCACACGGCGTGCCAGATCCGGCGTTCCCGGGTCGGTTCGGCCCCGGCGGGGCGGCCGGCCTTGCGGTCGGCCCACCAACGTTCGGCGGCCAGGCCGAACCCGTGCAGGGCGCCCCACACCACGAAGGTCCACGCGGCGCCGTGCCACAACCCGCCGAGCAGCATCGTGGCCGCCAGGTTCACGTACGACCGTGCCTTGCCGCGTCGGTTGCCACCCAGGGGGATGTACAGGTAGTCGCGCAGCCACCGCGACAGGGTCATGTGCCACCGTCGCCAGAATTCCTGCAACGACGCCGAGATGTACGGCGAGTCGAAGTTCTGGGGGAAGCGGAACCCCAGCAGCAACGCGAGCCCGATCGCGATGTCGGTGTAGCCGCTGAAGTCGGCGTAGATCTGGATCGAGTAGCCGTAGATCCCCAGCAGGGTGTCCAGCGCGCCGTGCTGGTTGGGCAGTCCGAACACCGGGTCGACGATCTGTTCGGCCATGTAGCTGGAGATCACGACCTTCTTGAACAGCCCGGCCGCGATCAGCCAGAACCCCAGCCCCGAGTCGACCCGCCGCGGGTCGAGGCGCACCTTGAGCTGGGGGAGGAACTCGCCGGCCCGCACGATCGGCCCGGCGATCAGATGCGGGAAGAACGACAGGTACACGGCGAAGTCGAGGAACCCGGCCGGTTCGACCCGGCCCCGCCAGGTGTCGATCACGTAGCTGAGCGCCTGGAAGGTGATGAACGAGATCCCGATCGGCAGGATCAGTTGACGCATCGGCAGCTGGATGTCGGTTCCCAGGGTGGAGAACAGGCTGTTGGCCGAGGTGACGAAGAAGTCGTAGTACTTGAACCAGGCGAGGATCCCCAGATTGATCGCCACCCCGATCCACAGCAC
>CAZVFF010000116.1:0-7588 GCA_964626395.1 uncultured Iamiaceae bacterium
CACCCCGAACCTGGCGCACTGGTTCGAGCGTTACCTGACCGACTGGTCCGGCCCGAAAGGACGCCTCGGCCGGATGACGTTCCGGATCGCCGGATCGATCTTCCCGCAGGACACCATGATCTTCGACGCGAAGGTCACGCAGGTCTCCACCGACCCGACCGGCTGTGGTTGGGTCGACGTGGACGTCGACCTCACCGTCGACGGGACCACGAAGTGCTCGTGCAGCGCCCGGATCGCCCTGCCCGTCGACGAGGACGACAACCCGTGGGTACGCAGCGGCGAGCGGTGGCAACCGTGACCCGCACCCGGACCCCGAATCCCAGCATCGCGACCGTGCAAAGGAACCACTGAGATGGATCTCGATTTCACCGAAGAACAGGACATGCTCCGCGAAATGGTGCGGGGCATCTGTTCCGAACCCGACGCCGTGGCCACCATCCGCAGCCTCGAGGACGACCCGGTCGGTTACTCACCGGAGTTCTGGAACCAACTCGTCGAAGCCGACCTGACCGGCCTCCTGATCGCCGAGGAACACGGCGGTTCGGGCATGGGCGTGCTCGAAGGGGCGATCGTCGCCGAGGAGTTCGGCCGCTCACCGGTGCCTTCGCCGTGGTTCGTGTCCTCGGTGCTGGCTGCGGGTGCGATTCACCGCGGCGGGACCGATGCTCAGCGCGCCGCGTGGTTGCCCCGCATCGCGAACGGCGACGCGGTGCTGTCGGTCGCGTGGCTGGAACCCGACAACGGATTCTCCTCGGCCGGGGTGCAGGTGCGTGGCGTCACCGACGGTGACGACCTGGTGATCTCGGGCCGCAAACGTCACGTGTTCTTCGCATCGTCGGCGGAACGCCTGGTGACCCTGGTGCGCACCGGCGACGCGCCGGATGACATCGCGCTCGTTCTCGTCGACCCGGACGCGGACGGCGTCACCCTGACCCAGAAGATGTCGATCGCCTCGGACACCCAGTACGACGTCGATTTCGACGGGGTCCGGGTCCCGGCGGCCGACCGGCTCGGCGGTGCCTCCTCGAACGCATGGGACGCGTGGGACCAGACCATGTACGACGGGGCGATCATCGCCGCCGCGATCGCCAACGGTGGCGCCCGCTACGCGCTCGAGATCACCGTGCAGTACGCGAAGGACCGGGAACAGTTCGGCAAACCGCTCGGTGCGTTCCAGGCGATCGGGCACTACCTGGCCGACGCGAAGACCGCGACCGACGGCGCGACCCTGCTCGGCTACGAGGCCGCGTGGACACGAGACCGGGACCGTGACGTCACCAGGCTCGCCCCGATGGCGAAATCGTTCGCGTGTCGGACCTACCGGGAGACCACGGCAATGGCCCAACAGGTCTTCGGCGGGGTCGGCTTCACCGTCGAGTACGACATCCAGCTGTACTTCCGCCGCGCCAAATCGCTCCAGCTGAACTGGTGGGACGAACGCGAATGCGAAGAGCGCATCGCGGCGGTCGTGCTGGACTGAGCGGCCCCGGGCCACCCGGTTCAAGTCCCACAGCAGAACCGACGATGACCACGTCGGGCGACCCGCCCGCACACCACCGGGCGGCCTGCCCCCACGACCGACGAGACCCCGGACACACCGGGCAGAGGAGCCACCACGTGTCGAAACCGAGCCGGATCCCGGCCAGACCGATCCGCCGTCTGGCCGGCGCACTCGTGGCGATCACCCTGATCGCCACCGCCGCCGCCTGCCAACCACAGCCGATCGACTACCTGACCGCGACCCCCGAACCGGACGTCGAGCGCCCGGCCCGCTACCTCGACGAGAGCTTCGCCGTGGATGTGACGTCGAACCTGCAGTACGCGACCGCGGACGACCTCGACGGGAACCCGGTCGATCTGAAATTGGATCTCTATGAACCCCGGGGGGACACCGCAACCGTCCGGCCGGCGATCGTCGTCGCACACGGCGGCGGCTTCTACGGTGGTTCCAAGACGGGTGGCGTCGAGGTCGCGTTGGCCCGGCACTTCGCCGCGACCGGGTACGTGGCCGTGTCGATCGACTACCGCCTGTTGGCCAACACGAACTGTGGACGACTCGGTGGGGACATCACCCCCGGAAGTGGCTGCATCCCCGCAGCCTCCGCCGCGATCTCCGACGGGTCCGCCGCGGTGCGGTGGCTGCGTGCGAACGCCGGGACCCACCGGATCTCACCGGATCACATCGTGATGATCGGCGACTCGGCCGGGGCCATCATGGCGATCGGTGCCGGCATGTTCTGGGGATCCACGAACGAGTGGATGGACGCCGTCGGATCGGGGACCCCGCCGTCGCCGATCACCGAGGCGCTGCTGTTCGGCGCACCGCCGAACGAATCGAACCCGGGCCACGATTCACGGATCACCGCCTGGTCGTCGATCTCGGGCGGGTTCCCCGACGAGGTCACCCAACTGGATCTTCCGCAGGTCATCGTCGAGAACTGGCCGGACGCACTCCCTGCGGCCGGGATCTTCTTCCACGGCACCGCCGACGACGAGGTGCTGTACCCGTGGGCCGAAGACCTCCGGGACCAGCTGGCGGCCACCGGTCGGCTCGTCGTCTGGAGGGGGTTCGACGGTCTCGGACACGTGTCGTCGCTGTGGGCGAACGTCCGACCGACCATCGTCGACGAGTCGACGTGGTTCTTCGCCCAGATGTTGGGTGCCGCGTAGCGCGCCCGGTCAGTCGAAGATCGGGCCCGAGGTGCGGGAACGTTTCAGTTCGTAGAAACCGGGCGTGCGCGCGACGGCCAGCACGCCGTCCCAGAGCCGCCCCGCCGCTTCCCCCTTGGGTGCGGGCGTGACGACCGGTCCGAAGAACGCCACGCCGTCGACCGCGATGACCGGTGTACCGACGTCGTCGCCGACCAGGGCGACGGCCCGGTCGGTCTCGGCGATGATCTCGTCGTCGAACACGGTCGATGTGGCGTGTTCGGCGAAGGCCTCGGGGAGCCCGACGTCGGCAAGCGCCAACGCGATCGTCTCGTCGAAATCCTCGACGCCACCGACGTGGTGGTGCGTTCCCATCGCGGTGTAGAGCGCCAGGACGATCTCCGGGCCCCGTTCGGCTCTCGCAGCGGCGATGACCCGCAACGGTCCCCAACCGCGGGTGATGAGATCCCGGTACTCATCGGGCAGGTCACGCCCGGTGTTCAGGTGCGCGAGCGACATCCAGTGCCATCGGACCTGGACGTCCCGGACCTGTTGCACCTGCAGCATCCAGCGGGAGGTCATCCATGCCCACGGGCACAGTGGATCGAACCAGAAATCGGCGGTCTCGGTCTCGGACATGACGTGTCATCGTAGGGACGGGAGCGCCTCGTGCCACCTCCGACGGCCCTCGGAGGACTCCTACACTGGGCCCGGTGACCCGTCGGCGACTGCTCCTCCCGATCGCAGCGGTGTTGCTCGCGGCGTCCTGTGGTGGGGCGGGATCGGCCGCGGACGACTCGACGCGACACGGCACGACGACACGAACATCCCCGACCACACCGGGGGTGGGTGACACCGACCGGGGCACGGTCGATCCCGGTTCCGCGCCGGGCGACGGGCCGGTCGATGCGTGCGGCGCCGACGAGTTGCCACTCGAGGAACGTGCACGGACGATGGTGTTCGCGGAGATCATGAGCGACGCCCCCGAGCAGGCAGCGGAGGCGGTGCGGGCCGGGGTGGGCGGGGTGTTCATCGGCGGCGACGCGGTCGGGGTCCTCACCGCACCGGTGTTCCGGGACGCGCTCGCCGCCGTCTCCCCGCCCCCGCTGGTCGCGATCGACGAGGAGGGCGGCACCGTCCAACGTCTGGGGCGGGCCGGGATCATCCCACCGACCCCGTCGGCCCGGACGATGGGTGACACCATGACGATCGAGGAGATCCGGGCGCAGGGCGCGGCGACCGGCGCCGAGTTGCGGGCGCTCGGCGTCACGATGGACTTCGCGCCGGTCGCGGATGTCGGTCGCGCCGACGGCCCGATGGGGAGCCGCACGTTCTCCGCGGAGCCGACGGTGGTCGCCGAGGCGGCGACCGCGTTCGCCGAAGGCCTGGCCGAGGCCGGGGTGATCCCGACGCTCAAGCATTTCCCCGGCCACGGCCGGGCCTCGGGTGACACCCACACCGAAGCGGTGAGGACCCCGTCGCGGACCGCCCTCGATGCGGTCGACCTCGTCCCGTTCATCGAGGGGATCCGCCGGGTTCCCACCGCGGCGGTCATGGTCGGCCACCTCGTCGTCCCCGACGTGTCCGACGGGCAGCCGGCGTCCCTGTCACGGGAGGTTGTCGCCGGGCTGCTACGCGGGGAGCTGGGTTTCGACGGTCTGATCGTGACCGACGACCTGGGCGCGATGCGGGCGATCACCGACCAGTGGACACCGGCCGAAGCGGGAGTCCGGGCCGCAGGCGCCGGCATCGACATGGCCCTGGTCCCGGCGGGCGACACCGAGGCGGTCGTCGGCGGGATCGTCGAGGCCGTCGTCGCCGGTGACGTGCACGAACGGTCGTTGACCGCCTCGGCCGGGCGGGTCCTGGCGGCGCGCTCCGGCGACGCCGGTTGTTCCTGACCCGGACCGGGAGCGGACCGCGTCCCGACGAAGGGGCCGCCGCGGGTCAGCGCCCGGCAGCCGGCTGTGACATGCGGCGCGGGGCGCCCTCCCGGGACGTCCGGTACAGGTGGGCGCGCGCAGCGGCGGTCGCCTCGGGATCCGCGGGCGGCAGCGCCGCACCGGTGTAGAGCACCCGGCGTTCCCCGGTGGTCGGCGGCTCCGCGCGGTGCAGTGTGCACGACAGGTGAACCGTGACATCCCCGGTGGCGGTCACGAGCGGCACGTCGGGCAATCCGAGGGTCGTGACATCCAGCATCGACGGCCAACACAACGCACGGTGCGACCCGGCCATGACCCGCAACTGACCGGTCCCCGGTCCTGCCCCGGTCACCGAGATCCCCATCGTCAACGACGCACACTCGTAGCTGTGTCGGCCCAAGCTGCAGTCCGCGTGCCACGGGATGTCCGAGATCCCCTCGACCACGTCGAGCGGCTTGAACAACGCCTCGATCCGGTTGGCCTGGTCCCAGCGGACATCGTGGCCGCACCCGGCGATGGCTCGGATCGCTCCCAGGCGCTCGTCGACCAGCAGCACTGCGGTCGCGTCGGAGCGTTCGTCGAAGCGTTGCATCCGCACCAGACGACGTGAGCCGTCCGCGACGGTCGCCCACCACGAATGGCCGTCACCGTCGGTGTAGCCGGGGGCCTCCCGGTCCATGTCGGCGGAGATCCGCGCCATCTCTGCTTCGCTGAACACGCCGCGCATCACCAGGAACCCGGCCGTCTCGAGGAACGCGCGGATCTCGCCGGGGTCGTCGTGCAGGGTGAAGCTGCGCTCGAGGTCGACGTCGAGGTCGAGGTCGCCGGACCGGCCGGTCGTCCAGCAGGCTGCGCAGCACCAGCCACCAGTCCATGATCCGACCGATACCGGTGTCGGCGCTGTCCAGCGCACCGGCGGTGAGCAGGCCGATCGGGGTGACCAGGTCCTGAACGATCCGGTGCAACCGGTCGGCGTCGAGTGTCCAGGTCGCTCCGGGGGCGTCATCGCCGGCGCGGCGGACGGTCAGCGGATGATCTGACGGGTCGTCAGGTATATCGGTACGCTGGGGGTTTCCGTTTCGACGTCGATCACGGGAGCGTCATGCGAGGCATCATCAGCGCCGCCGGCCACATCCCCCACCACCGGCTCGACCGGGGCGCCATCCGTGCGTTCTTCGGTTCCGGTGGCGGCAGCGGCACCCGGAGTGTCGCCTCCTACGACGAGGACACCACCACGATGGCCGTGGAGGCCGGCCGGCTCGCCCTGCGTGACGCCGGGGGCACGGTGGCACCGTCGACCCTGTGGTTCGCCACGGCGTCGCCGACCTACCTGGACAAGACGAACGCGTCGATCATCCACGCCGCGCTCCGGCTGGACCGCGACGCCGCCGCCTACGACGTCGGCGGGGCGGTCCGCTCGGGCGTCGGCACGCTGCGTGGCGCCCTGCGCAGCACCGAGGCGTGCGTGCTGGTGACCGCCGCGGACATCCGTACGGGCAACCCGACCTCGGGTGACGAATCCGACGGTGGCGACGCGGCCGCCGCGCTCGTCATCGGTGACGACACGGTCGCCCCGGTGATCGCCGAACTGGTCGGCACCGGGTCGGCGACACGGGAGTTCCTGGACGTGTGGCGTACCCCGGGTGCGTTCGCCAACCGCCACTGGGAGGACCGTTTCGCCCCCACGCAGTACGGACCATTGGTCGCGGGCGCGTGGCGGGACGCCACCAAGGACGCCGGGCTGGAACAGGTGGACAGCCTGGTCGTGTCGGGCACCCACGCCCGCGCGGTCAAGGCGGCCGTCAAGAAGCTCGCCGGTGCGGCCGGGTCGGTCGCCGCGGACCTGTCGGCCACGGTCGGTCAGGCCGGCACCGCGGACGCTGCGCTGCGACTGGTGGCCGCGCTCGAATCCGCGCAGCCGGGCGAGACGATCGCCGTGGTCGTCCTCGCCGACGGGGTCGACGTACTGATCTTCCGGACCACCGAGGCGATCGCGACGTGGGCACCGTCCCGGTCGATCACCGCACAGATCGAATCGGGCGACGCGTCGCTGCCCTACGCCAAGTTCCTGTCGTGGCGGGGTGCGCTCACCGTCGACCCGCCGAACCGCCCGCTGCCCGCGCGTATGTCGGCCTCGGCCGCCGGTCGGGACGGGGACTGGAAGTACGGGTTCGTCGGATCGAAGGACCGTTCCACGGGTGCGGTGCACCTGCCCCCGGCACGGGTGTCCTACGACGGCGGTGCGGTGGATGACGCCGATCCGATGCCGATGGCCGACGCGATCGGCACGATCGTCACGTTCACGATCGACCGGCTGGCGTACTCGCCGTCCCCTCCGGTGGTTTTCTCGGTCGTCGACTTCGACGCCGGTGGGCGTCTGCCCGTCGAGTTGACCGACACCACCCCGGACGACGTCGCGATCGGCGGCGAGGTCGAGATGACCTTCCGCCGTCTGAACACCGCCGATGGCATCGCCAACTACTTCTGGAAGGCCCGTCCGGTCCGCTGAGACCAACGGACGAGGAAGAGAGGATCACACATGGGTTCGCACGGGATCACCGATCGGGTCGCCATCGTCGGGATGAGCTGCACCCCGTTCCGGGAACACTGGGACGAGTCCCACGACGATCTGGCCATCGACGCCGCACAGGCCGTCTACGCATCGGCCGGGATCTCCCAGGACGACGTCGACGCGTTCTGGTACGGCACGGCCCAGTCGGGCATGTCGGGCGTGTCGCTCGCCGCACCGTTGAAGATCCGCAACAAGCCGGTCACCCGCGTCGAGAACATGTGCGCGACCGGCTCGGAGGCACTCCGCCAGGCCGCCTACGCGGTCGCTTCGGGGGCGTACGACGTCGGCATGGCGATCGGGGTGGAGAAGGTCAAGGACGCGGGCTACCAGGGCCTGAACGCCTTCCCGATCCCCAACGACGGCACCAAACGCACGCTCACCGCCGCGGCGATGTTCTCACTCGTGCTCCCTGCGTACGCCGAGAAGTACGGGATCGACGTCGACC
>CAZVFF010000117.1:0-7562 GCA_964626395.1 uncultured Iamiaceae bacterium
CCGGCGAACGGCCCGAGTTCGTCGCCGGCTTCCCGGGCGGCATCCACCGTGTCGGCGTCGGCGAGGGCCCGTTCGGCGTCGACCGCGACGAACGCGCCGAGCTCGGAACGTGCCTCGATGCGATCCAACGCGTGGGTCACCACGTCGCGGGCGGACACCTCACCCGCGGCGATCTGTGCGGCGAGACGGACCGGGCCCAGTTCACGGAAATCCATGCCGCGACCGTACCCGTGAAATCGACGCCGTGCCCGCGGGACGCGACCGGTCGAGCTCGCCCGATGGGCCCCTAGGGCTGCAGACAGGTGACCCGGGTGTCGCCGGCCGACAACTGGCGGGCCATCGACCCGTTGGGGCACTCACCGGCGACGGTGACCTGCCGCAGCACACGCCCGTCGTTGGGCAGTTCACAGGGCACCTGGGTGGGCGGTCCGACCTGGTTCACCCGTACGCACGCACCCGAGGACACACCCGTCCCGGGGCCCTCGTCACTGGCACCGGTGATCGCCACGACCACCAGGATCCCGACCAGCATGATGATCCCGAATCCCAGCAGTACCCGGACCCGGAACGGTTTGACCGGGCGTGGGCTCCGGTCGACGACCTTCGCGGTGGAACGACGCAGGTCGGCGTCGGCGAACCATTCGTCGAAACCACCGGACGGTTCGGGCTCGGTGCCCGGCGGGTACGGGCTGTAGGGCGTCGTCGTTCGTGACGGGCCGGCGGTGGCACCCGGTTCCGGGTCGAGGGTGCGGTCGTAGCGGGCACGTCGGGCCGGGTCGCGCAGCTCCTGCCAGGCCTCGTTGACCTCGCGGATGCGGCGGGCCGCTTCGTCCCGGTCGACCGCGCCGGCGCCACCGGCGGCGTCGGGATGGTAGCGGCGGGCCAACGCGCGATGCGCACGTTGCAGTTCCCCGGTCGTGGCGGTGCGCGACACGCCGAGCACGTCGTAGTGACTACGCCGTCGGCTCACGACATCCAGCGTGTCGCCTCACCGGGTTTCCGGCAACCGGGTTTCCGGCAATCGGGTTTCCGGCAACCGGGTCACCGGTTCCAGGTCCGGCGTGGTCGTCGGGAACCGGCGCGGCGGCCACAGCGGTCGTTCAGGTCAGTTTGCGGGCCAACGCGTCCAGTCCGGCAACCCGGGATCCCTTGATGAGCACCGCGTCGCCTTCGCCGAGCTTCGCGCCCCCCAACAGGATGACGACCTCGCCGGTGTCCCCGACGACGTGCGCGCCCGGTCCGTACAGGGTGGTCCCCACCGCGATCACACCGATACCGAGCGACGCGGCCAGGTCCGCGATGCGGCGATGGTCGTCGCCGGCGGTTGCGCCGAGTTCGGCCATCTCGCCCAGGATCGCGAACCGGCGGTTCGCGTCCAACGCGGCGAGTGCCTCCAGGGCCGCCTGCATCGACGTCGGGTTGGCGTTGTAGGTGTCGTCGATGACGAGCATCCCTCCCCTGCCCCGGCGCAGGTCCATGCGCATCGGCGACAGGTCGGCTCCGGCCAGGGCATCCGCGACGGCCTCGACCGGAACACCTTCGGACAACCCGACCGCCGCCGCTGCCAACGCGTTGGAGACCTGGTGGGCACCGTGCGCCGCCAGACGCACGGGCATCGAACCCCACGGGCTGCGCAGCATGAACGACGCCCGCAGTTCCCCGTCGAGGGTGACGTCCTCGCCGTGGACGTCCGCATCGGCGCGTTCCACCCCGTCGCGCAGCACGGCGGCGGCGGTCCGGGCGGCGAGCCCCGCGACCCGATCCTGGTCGGCGTTCAACACCGCGGTGCCCGACGCCGGCAACGCTTCGACGAGTTCTCCCTTGGCCCGGGCCACCCCGTCGAGGGAGCCGAACATCTCCAGGTGGGCACCGGCGATCGCGGTGACGACACCCACGGTGGGTCGCGCGATGTCGCACAGCATCTCGATGTGGCCGATCCCCCGCGCCCCCATCTCGCACACGACCGCTTCGGTGTCGGCGTCGGCCGCGAGCAACGTGAGGGGCACGCCCATCTCGTTGTTGAACGACGCCCGGTTCGCGCACGTCGGCCACCTGGCACCCAGCACGGCCGCCAACAGGTCCTTGGTCGAGGTCTTGCCGACCGATCCGGTCACACCCACGACCCGATCCCCCAGACGGGTCCGGGCGTACCGTCCCAGGTCCACCAGCGCGGTGAGGGTGTCGTCGACCCGCACCGCGGGCCGACCGGTGGTGTCGCCACGCGCGGTCAGGTACGCGGCGGCACCCGCATCGACCGCGGCGTCGATGAACTCGTGACCGTCGCGTTCGGCGACGATCGGCACGAACAACCTGCCGGTGACGTCGCCCCGGGAGTCGATCGCGGCGCCGTCCACGGTGACGGCCGGACCCAGACGGGTCCCGCCGGTGGCGGCTGCGATGTCGTCGGTTCCCAGTTGCACGGGCGCCCACGTTACCGACCGGGATGGTCCCCCCGAACCGGCTCATGGACCCGGTCGGGTCCCGGACCCGGCCGGATCAGAACCCCGGTCGGGCCGGGGACACAATCAGATCAGGGACACCGTCGGGCCAGGGACACCGTCGGGCCAGGGACACCGTCAGGCCAGGGACACCGTCAGGCCAGGATCGCCGCCAGGCCAGGCCGGTCGATCTTGGCGTTGTGGCGTTTGTCGAGCGGGATCCGGTCGACGAACACGAAACGGTCCAGACCCGCGGTCGCGTCGTGGTCCGCGGCCAGGGCCCGCAGTTCGGCTTCGATGCGTCCGGTGTCGTCACGTCGATGCGGGTGCGCCTCGACGACGATGACCGGCCGGCGGGCCGGGTCGGGGCCGACGCCCACCAGCGCGGTGCGTACCACCGCCGGGTGGGTGTTGAACACCGGTTCGGTGCACAGCGGGAAGTACGTGCGGTCGGCGGTGACGACCCGTTGGGAACGGCGGCCGCACACCCACAGCCGCCCGGCGTCGTCCAACCAGCCGGTGTCGCCCTGGCGATGCCAGCGGGTGTCACCGTCGACGATCTTGTTGTCGGCCATGTCCCCGGGGGCGTTCCAGTACCGGTCGCTGATGTGCGGGCCGCGCACGATGACCTCGCCGATCTCGCCGGGTTCGAGCACGGTGGCGTCGTCCATGGTGGGGATCGGGCCGTCGACGATGTCGACGATGCGGACCTCGACGTGGGCGAGCGGGTCCCCCACACACAGCCCTTCGCCGGCTTCGGTGCGGTCCCAGGTCTCACCCAGCACGGTCGAGCCGGCGATCTCCGCCACGGGCAGGGCCTCGGTGGCGCCGTAGTTCGAGTAGATCTCCCCGTTGGGGATCATGTCGCGCACCGCGGCGTACAGGGGGCCGTACACCTCGGCGCCGCCGGCGACGATGCGGTGCACGCTGGGCAGGGTGACGCCGTTGTCGTGGCACCAACGAGCCAGGTTGGTCAGGATCGCGGGCGATCCGAAGAACGACGCGACGCCGTGGTTGCGGATCGTGGCGACGATCTTCGCCGGGTCGGCTGCGCCGGGGCCGTGCAACGCGAAGTCCATCGGGGGCACGACGACGGTGCCGCCGTGGAACAGCCCGATGATCCAGAAGATCGGGAAGGTCGGCATGTCGATCACATCGCCGTTCCCCGCCAGATTCCACTGGGCGGCGACGCCGTCGATCATCGCGGTCAGGTTCCGGTGGGTCATCACCGTGGGTTTGGGGTTGCCGGTCGAGCCGGTGGTGAACGCGATGACGCACGGGTCGTCGACGTCGACCTCTGCCCGGCGGGGTTCACCGTCGAGGGGCCGTTCCAACGATTCCAGGGTGGGGCGTCCCGGATACCATCGGGGGCCGACCACGATGGCCCGGCGCACCGTTCTGCGCCCCCAACCGAACGCCAGGCGGCCGGCTATCGCCTCGGGGGTGCCCAGGAAGAACTCGGGGCCGACCCGGTCGATGGACCGGGCGACGCTGCGCAGTCCGTGACTGTGGGGTTCGATGCCGACCATGACCGCGCCGATGCGCCACAACGCGAGCGCGGTGACGAGTGCGTCCTCACACGGGGGGATCATGAACTGGCACAGCGAACCTTCCCGCACCCCGACCTCGCGCAGGCCGATCGCCGCGGCTTCGGCCCGGCGGCTCAGCTCCGCGTAGGTGGTGGTCGTGGTCCGCGCGAACGGCCCGATCCCGCGATGGTCGTGGATCAACGCGAGGCGTGTCGGGTCGGTTCGGGCGATCTCACGGACCCGGTCGGGCAGGTCCATGACGCGTGGCGCGACCGGCGATCCGGCGGCGGTCACGATGCCCGATCCGCCGACGCGGTGGCCTCGATGAGTTCGCCGATCAGCGCGGTGACCGTGTCGGGATCCTCGAGCATCGGCAGGTGCCCGGTGCCTTCGATGCTGTCGACCCGTCGGGCGTGGAGTCTGTCGTCCAGACCGGCCGCCTTCTTCGCGGACAGCACCCGGTTGCGTTCGCCCCAGGCGACCCACACGGGGACGTCGTCGTCGGCGGCAGCGGTGTCCAGGTCGCCGTAGGCGTCCATGTCGTCGAGGACGTCGACGAGTGCCGGCATCTGGTCGGGTCGCACCTGGCACGCGACGAGTTCGGCGTCGTGTTGCAGGTCCCGGGCCACGCCTCTGGGGCCGAGTTGGAAGCGCAACACGGCCGGGGTCAGGAACCTCGGGATCGACACCCGCCGGGAGACCGCGCGGACCAGTCGGGTGGGCGTCGCCCCGAGACGTTTCATCCGGTGGGTGAACCCGAGTCCACCGCCGGAGAAGCTCGCCTCGGTCAGCGGGTTCACGGCCAGTACGGCGGTGACCAGGTCGGGTCGCCGCCGGGCGGTCCGCACCGCGATGTTCGACCCCATGCAGTTGCCGACCAGGGTGACCGGTCCGGCATCCAGGTCGACGATGAGCGCCACGATCAGATCGACCATCCCGGTGAGCGTCGCCGGCGGTTCGGGGACCGGCGAGTGGCCGAAACCGGGCAGGTCGACGGCGACGACCCGGTGGGTCGGTGCCAGCGCGGCGACCTGTTCTCGCCAGATCACCGACGACGTTCCGCCGTTGTGCAGGAACACGATCGGGTCGCCGGTGCCTTCGTCGCGGTACGCGACGCTCATCCGGTCGAAGGTGAAGGTCCGCATCACGGCGCTCCGTTCAAGGGATGGTCACGACCCGGACAGGTCGTGAACATCAATGTATGTCACTCGGCGCCCTGCGGCAACCACGACCCGTATGCGGGATGCCCGACGCCCAGGGGCAGGTGTTCGACGCTGCCGTGCCGGGCCGAGTGGTACCAGGCGGTCACCAACTCGACCGCGGCGCGGGCGTCCGCGAGGGTCACCGGCGGTGCGGTCCCCCGGGCGAGCGCGTCGACGAAACCCTGGAACTGTCCGGTGAACGCATCCGGAACGTGCGGGACCGCGGCCAGGACCTCCTCACCGGCGCGTCGTGCGTCCTCGTCGCGCCAGTGGAACGTCCACGGCCGACCGGCCGGATGGTACGGCTCGGTCGCGGACTCGATCTGCACGTGTTCGAAGTTCCACACCAACCGTGAGGTCTCCACCGCGGCGCCGGTGGTGTGGTTCATCGACACCAACGCGCCGTCGACGGTGCGGCCGATCCCGACCGCGCAGTCCTCGACCTCGACGTCATCGACCCGGGTCGCGTCCATCGCCCGGATCCGGTCGAGTCGTCCACCGATGTGACACAACAGATCGTGGATGTGCAACGCGTGGTTCACGACCGTGCCACCCCACGCGCCCCGCCAGGTGCCCCGCCAGGGGGCCTCGGTCCAGTAGTCGGCGTCGCGTCGCCACCACGTCGCCGCCGACGCGGTGAACAGCCGACCGGTCGCATCGGCATCGACCAACGCGCGGGCGGCGGCCGCGCCACGTCCGAACCGGTACTGCAACACCGGCATCAGCCGGGCACCCCGGGGGGCGCCGGCGACGGCGTCGGCCAGGCGGTCGCACGCGGCGAGCGAACCCACCAACGGTTTTTCGCAGATGACGTGCACGCCGGCTTCCAGGCACGTCACGATCTGTTCCTCGTGCACCGCCGGTGGGGTGCACAGGTCGACCACGTCGACGATTCCGGCGTCGAGCAGCTCGCCGAGGGTCGCGTGGGACGGCAGCCCCCAGTCGTCGGCCGCTCGGCGCCGCAACACCGGGTCGGGTTCGACCAGGGCCACCGCGTCGGCGCCGACCACGTCGATCCAGGACAACAGGTGCAACTGGCCGACCCCCATGCCCACGACCCCGACCCGCAGGTTCGTCACCGTCCGGACCCCCACCGGCGGGCCAGGCCCTGCGCAGCCAGCGTCGTCTCGGCCACGCGCAGGACGTGGTCCTGGGTCATCAGTTCCTCGGTTCCGGCGGCCAGGTCGGCGAGCAGCACCCGCGCCCAGTCGACATCGACGCCCGAGGTGTCCACCCGGCGTGCCCCGTCGGCATCGACGAGGATCAGGTGTTCGGCGCCGTCGACACCGGTGACGTCGATGTTGGCCCGCACCTCGAGCGTTCCCGTCGTGCCCACGATCTCCAGACGCACGTCGCCCCAGGTGCCGAGCCCCGCCGGCGAGAGCAGGTCCACGTCGTGGCGTCCCTCGACGGTTCCGGACACCAGGGTCAGACCGCCGACATCGCAGAACCACGGATGCTGCGGGTTGGCGACGTTGCCGACCGACGCGTCCAGGACGCGGACACCCGGCGCGTCACCGACGATGCACAGGAACTGATCGACCTGGTGGGACGCCAGATCCACCAGGATCCCGCCGGAACGTCCCGGGTCGAAGAACCAGTCGGGGCGTCCTTCGGCGGCCAGCGTGTGCGGGCCGACCCCGCGGACCCGCACGACGTCGCCGATCGCGCCGTGCTCGACCGCCGCGAGCGCCGCGACGACCGCCCGGTTCGCCAACCGTTCGGTGAACACCACGGTCCAGGGCCGTCCCGGTCGTCCCGCGAGCACGGCACGCAGATCGGTGAGTTGTCCGGTGGTCGTGACCCCGGGTTTGGCCGACACGACCGCTTTGCCGGCCTCGATGGCGGCGACCGCGACCGCGGCTCGTTCGGCAGGCACCCCGGCGGTGACGATCACGTCGATCGAATCGTCGTCGAGGATCCCGTCCAGGTCGGTGGCGACCGAATCGGTGCGCCACCCAGAGTACAGCTCACCCAGGGATCCGCCCGAGGTGTGTGCGACGGTGACCGCACCGGCGCCGACGAGCGCATCGACGATCTGGATCAGGTGGAGGTGTTCCGCGCCGACGACCCCGACCCGGGGGTGGGCGGTCACCGGTCAGTCGGTCCGGCGGGTCCGGGCGGTGAAATCGGCCGCCCACCTTCCGCCGGGCGTGTGCAGCTCGTAGGTCATCGACTCACGGGGGATCGTCCCCCAGGGTGATTCGTGTCGGGGGAACCCACCGAGTGGTTGGGCGACGCCGCCGACGGTGAAGTCCCCCTCCCAACCGAAGGTCACCGCACCGGCCGACGGCGACACCCAGCTGGTGTGGAAGCCCGAGGCGTCCTTGTCGACGACCGGGGTGTCCGCTTGCAACGACGCGACGAAATCCTCCAACGATCCGTCATCGGCG
>CAZVFF010000118.1:0-7396 GCA_964626395.1 uncultured Iamiaceae bacterium
GGTGTGGGCACCCTCCGCGGTGGCCGACCCGTTGTTCCGCGAGGTGCCCAAGGCCGTCACCACCGCCGAGATCGCCGAGATCGTCGCCGGGTACGCGGATGTGGCCGAACGGTGCGCAGAAGGCGGTTTCGACGGCATCGAACTGCAGTGTTCGCACTCGTCGATCGTGCGGGGTTTCCTGTCGCCGGTGACCAACAAACGCACCGACGACCACGGCGGGTCGCTCACCAACCGGGCCCGGTTGCTGCTGGAACTGGTCGACGCCGTGCGGGCCGCGATCGGTGACGGACTGGCCCTGGGCGTGCGGATCTGCGGTGACGAACTCATCGAGGGCGGCACGACGATCGACGCCGCGAGCCGGATCGCGAAGATGGTCGAGGCGACCGGCAAGGTCGACTACCTGAACACCTCGATCGGGGTGGCCACCGCGTCGCTGTTCATGATCGAAGCGTCCATGCACGTCCCGCCCGGGTACGCGTCGTTCATCCCGTCCGCGTTGCGTGCCGAGGTCGACCTGCCGGTCATCGGTGTGGGCCGCATCAAGGACCCGTTGCAGGCCGAACGGGCACTGGCCGAAGGCCATTGCGACCTGGTGGGCATCGTGCGTGGCCAGATCGCCGACCCGGCGTTGGCCGCGAAGTCGCGCAGCGACAACGTCGACCACGTCCGGCTGTGCCTGTCGTGCAACCAGGAGTGCGTCGGCCGCATGGGCCTGAACCGCT
Source organism: uncultured Iamiaceae bacterium (assembly GCA_964626395.1). Classification (GTDB taxonomy): domain Bacteria; phylum Actinomycetota; class Acidimicrobiia; order Acidimicrobiales; family Iamiaceae; genus JAFDWI01. The sequence goes on from CAZVFF010000118.1 coordinate 723, forward strand.
GGCTGGGGTGCATCGAGAACCCCCGCACCGGCCGGGAATCGTCGGCGGTGGGCGTGAAGATCGCCCGGACCGGACCGTTGCGTGTGCTCGTCGCCGGCGCCGGGCCCGCCGGGTTGCAGGCCGCGATCGCCGCGTCCCGCAACGGCCACGAGGTGACCGTGTTCGAAGCCTCCGACCACCCCGGAGGGCAGGTGCACCTGGCCGCGACCGTGCCGAACCGTGCCGAACTGGGCGATCTGATCCGCAACCAGCTGTCCGAAGCCGCCCGCAACGGCGTCGACATCCGCTACGGCGCCACGGTCACGCCCGCCGAGGTCGCCCGCCACGGCGCCGACCGGGTCGTGGTCGCCACCGGTTCCCGACCGGGCAGACCCTGGTGGGCGCCGCCCGAAGCGACCCGGATCGTGGACATGACCGCGGTACTGGACGGTTCGGTCGCCCCGACCGGGACGGTCGTGGTGATCGACGAGATCGGGTTCCACCACGCCACATCGGTCGCCGAACTGCTCGCCGACCGGGGATGCGACGTCGAGGTCGTCACCCCCGGCATGGTCGTCGGCCAGGACCTCGGCATCACCCTGGACCTGGAACAGTGGTGGATCCGGGCGTCGGCCAAGGGCATCGTGCAGTCCATCGAACTGGTCGCGCAGGGTTTCGACCTGCCCGGAGACGGCGACGAGCGCGCCGGGACGCTGCGGTTGCAGCACCACCCGACCGGCTCGTGGCAGACCCGTTCACCGGACTGGGTGGTGCTCGCCGTGCCGGCCGACCCGATCGAGGACCTCTACCACGCGTTGGCCGGCGCCGGCGTGCCGGTGCGCCGCGCGGGGGACTGCATCGCGCCCCGCCGAGCGCACGCCGCGGTCGTCGAGGGTGAACGTGTCGGCGCGGCGATCGGCGGTGATCGGGCATGGTGAACCGTGCTGTGGACCGGGTCGTCGTGGTCGTGCCCGCCCGGGGCGGTGTCCCCGCGGTCGGTGCGGCGGAAACCGTCGCCGAAGGCCTCGACCTGGTCGGCGACCCCGACCGGCTGCGCGTCGTCGTGATCGGCGACCGGGCCCGGGACGCGGTCGACCACCTCGCCGAGATCGGTTGCGCGGGTGTGTCCGTCACGGTCACCGAAGCGGGCGCGTTCGCGCCGGGCCGGTGGGCGGCCACGCTCGCGGAGACGTGCCGGGACGCCGGATACGTGCTCCTCCCCGCGTCGGCGGACGGACGGGACCTCGCCCCCCGCCTCGCGGTGCTGCTGGGTCGGGCCCTGATCGCCGGGGCGCTGTCGGTTCGTGCCGACCGGGTCGTGGTTCCACGCGCGTCGGGTCGGGCCCTGGCCGAGGTGATCCCGGACGGCCCGATCGTCGCCACCATGCAACCCGGGGTGCGCACCGTGGCGCGCGTCGCCGACGCCGGACGGGTCGACCCCGACGTGCTCGAGCTGGCCGACGCCGTCGCCGACGCCGAGGTCCTCGAGGTGCTCGGCCCCGACGCCGCCACGATGGACCTGTCCGAAGCGCCGTTCATCCTGGGGGCCGGGGCCGGCCTGGGTACGCGGGAGGTGGCCGACGAGATGGCCGAGGTGGCTGACGCGCTCGACGCCTCGGTCGGGGCGACCCGGGTCGTCACCGACGAGGGATGGGTGTCCCACGACCGTCAGATCGGCACCACCGGAGTGGTGGTCGACCCGCGGGTCTACGTCGCGTTCGGTGTCTCCGGGGCGGTGCAGCACACCGCCGGGCTGGGTACCCCGGCCTTCACCGTCTCGGTGAACACCGACGCCCACTGCCCGATGATGGACATGGCCGACCTGGCGATCGTCGCCGACGCCCCGGCCGTCATCGGGGAACTGCACCGGCGCCTGTGCCCGACCGGCGACGACGAGGAGACCTGATGGCGAACGATTTCGACGTGATCGTGGTGGGCGCCGGGCCGGCCGGTTCGGCAGCGGCGTTGACCGCGGCGCGTGCCGGTGCCCGGGTCGTGCTGATCGAACGCGGACCGTTCCCCGGGTCCAAGAACGTCTTCGGCGGCGTCGTGTACGGCCGGATCCTCGACGGTCTGGTTCCCCACTGGTACGACGAGATGCCGGTGGAACGGTGGATCACCCGACGGGGCACGATGATGCTCGACGGCGACCGTGCGCTCACCGTCGACTTCCGTGCCGGCGCCTGGGGTCGTGCCCCCTACAACGGGGCCACCGTGTTCCGGGCCGACTTCGACTCCTGGCTCGCCGGGGAGGCCACATCGGCCGGTGCGACCCTGGTGTGCGACACCGTGGTCACCGGGCTGATCACCGAAGGCGACCGGGTGGTCGGGGTGCACACCGACCGGGCCGACGGGGACCTGTACGCCCCGATGGTCATCTCCTGTGACGGGGTGAACACGTTCCTCGCCAAGGAGGCCGGCATCGCCGGGGACACCTCGCCGGGCAACTACACCCTGGGCGTCAAGGAGACGCTCGGGTTGCCGGCCCGGGTGATCGAGGAACGCTTCGGGGTCCGGGGCGACGGTGGGATGGACATCGAGGTCGTCGGTTCCACCGGCGACATCCCCGGAGGCGCGTTCATCTACACCAACCGGGAATCGGTCTCGGTCGGTGTCGTGTTGCGTCTGCCCGAACTCGCCGCGGCGCGACGCCGAGGCGAGGAGGTCCTCGCCGAGTTCAAGGCCCACGACGCCGTCGCACCCCTGATCGAGGGCGGCGAACTCGTCGAGTACTCCGCACACCTGATCCCCGAGGGCGGACGCGACGCCATGGGCCCGTTCGGATGCGACGGGATGCTCGTCGCCGGTGATGCCGCCGCGTTGTGCCTGGCCGCGGGGATCTGGCTGGAGGGCGTGAACTTCGCGATCGGGTCGGGTGCGATCGCCGGACGGGTCGCGGCGCACGCGGCCCGGGGTGGCGACACCGCCGCCGCCGTCGAGGCCTACCGTGCCGAGATGGAGGCCGGGTTCGTCCTCGCCGACCACGACAAGCTGCGTGGGGTTCCCGAATTGATCCTGGGTGAGCGCATGCAGCAGCGCTACCCGGCGGTGGCGTGCGACATCGCCGAGGGGATGTTCACCGTGGACAACCCCCACCCCAAACCCGGCCTGTGGCGGATCGCCCGTTCGGCGATGCGTCGACGCGGGCTCCGGTTGCGGGATCTCGCCCGGGACGGACGCGACATCTGGAGGTCGTTCGGATGACCGAACAGCACGAGGAACGTGAACCCGCCTACCCGGAGGTGAGCTTCGGCGAACGGATGGACACCGTCGAGTTCCGGGTGGGTGAACGCGCCCACATCACCGTCAACGGTGACGCCTGCCAGGGCTGCACCACCCAGGCGTGTGTGACGGCGTGTCCGGCCAACCTGTTCGTACCCCGCGCCGACGGCGGCATCGTGTTCAACTACGAACAGTGCCTGGAATGCGGCACCTGCTACATGGTGTGCGACACCGAAGGTGCCATCACCTGGACCTATCCCGACGGCGGTCAGGGCGTCGTGTTCCGGAAAGCATGACCGACACCGACGTCACCGTCGTGGCCGTGCTCGCCCCCGCGGTGGGTCGTGCCACCGTCGAGCCGCTGAGTGGGCAGGTCACCGTCGACGATCGTGGTGCCACCATCAGCGCGCCGGACGCCGCCGCGCTCGAAGTGGCGTTGCGGGTGGGCGAGGCGTGGGGCGTGCCCGTCCACGCGTACAGCGTCGGCGGTACCGGCTCCGAGGTCGTCCTCGCCGAGGCTCGCGCGGTCGGGGTGGACCGTGCGGTCCACATCGTCGGTGACGACGACGCACCGGCGGACCGGGTGGCCGCCGCGCTCGCGGCGCGGATCGGCACCGACGGTCGCGCGTTCGTCGTGGCCGGTGTCCACGGTTCCGACATCGCCTCGGCCGCGGTCCCCGCCTGTGTCGCCCACCATCTGGGCGCCGAACAGGCACTCGGGACGATCGGGGTCGAACCCGGCGGACCGGGCCGCTGCGAAGTGGTGCGCAGGCTCGATCGCGGCGCCCGGGAACGCCTCGTGGTGCGTGCCCCGGCGGTGGTCTCGGTGGAGGGTTCGGTCGCCCGCCTGCGACGCGCCGGGTTGCGTGCGGTGCTCGCCGCCGACCACGCCGGGATCGAACGGGTCCGGCCCGAACCACCCGTCGGACCGGAGACGTCCGCGCGGACACCGCGCCCGTGGCGGCCGCGCACCCGTGTCGTCGCCGGACCGGGCGGGTCGACCGCGTTGGAACGGATCCGCGACCTGACCGGTGTGGCGAGCGACGAACACCAGGTCCGCACCGTCGAACTCGACCCGGCCGCAGCAGCGGAACTCATCATCGACGAACTCGGTTCGTTCGGGTTCGGGCCACGCGCCATCCACGACGGGTGAACGGACCGGTCGAGCTGGCCCGGGCCACCTGGGTCGAAGCGGACCGTGTGGCCGCCGAACGTGTCCTGGTCATCCCGGTGGGGTCGCTGGAACAACACGGCCCCCACCTGCCGCTGGACACCGACACCCGCATCGCCGTCGAACTCGTCCACCGTGCCTCGGTGCGCCTGCCCGACCGGATTGTGGTGGCACCTCCGGTGGCCTACGGGGCCAGCGGCGAACACGCCGGGTTCACCGGCACCCTGTCGATCGGCACCGGGGTGCTCACCGCGGTGCTGGTCGAACTGGCCCGGTCGGCCGACGCGCACGGGGCGGTCTGTTTCGTCAACGGCCACGGCGGGAACGCGGACGCGGTCCGGACCGCGGTGGCGACCCTGCGGGGTGAGGGGCGGCGGGTGTCCGCGTGGTCACCGTCGATCCCGGGCGGGGACGCGCACGCCGGACACACCGAGACGTCCCTGCTCCTGGCGATCGCCCCGGAGGTCGTGCACATGGACGCGGCCCGGCCGGGACGGACCGAACCGGTGGACGAACTCATCGATGCCCTCCGTGCCGGGGGGGTCGGTGCGGTGAGCCCGGACGGTGTGTTGGGCGACCCCACCACGGCGACGGCCGTCGAAGGCGAGCGGCTCCTCGGCCGTCTGGTCGACGACCTGGTCGCATTCCTGAACCCCCCATCCTGAAATTCGGAGCGGAATTGTCACCGGTGGGTGGTTCCCCGGCGAATTTCGCCTCGATTCGTACGCCCGCTCCGAAAAGTGGAGCGTCACGACCCGTAGGGGACGTTTCCGCTCCGAATTTCGTTCAGGGGGGTGGGATGCGGCCGACGCCGAAGTCGGGGAGCAGGGGGGCGACGGTGCGGGATCGCAGGCAACCCGCCCAGACGCCCGCTCCGTAGGCCAGGTCGTCCGCCGTGGACACCAGGATCCAGCTGATCGGATCCAGTCCCGTGGCCGGTCGCCAGGCCACGAGTGGTGGGACGATGAACGCCGCCGCCACCGCTCGACGGACCGGGCGGGGGCCGAACACGGCCAACGGCAACGCCACCGGCCACCAGGCGCGCCGCACGGCGTTCGCGAGCAGCTCGCCGGCCGTCAGATTGCCCACCCCCGCCAACCGACACGCCACCCGCACCGGATGATCCAGGTCCGCCAGCTTCCGGGCCAGCAGACCCGTCGATGCGGCTGCGATCGTCGCCCCGACGGTCGGTCGACCCACCGCGACCGCCGCCCAGACGGCGGCGCTCCACGCCGACACCCGGACCGGAACCGGCCCGGACGGGTGTCGCACGGCGAGCGGTGCCGCGGACGTGCCGTAGGCGCACCGTCTCCGCAGCCAGGACCACGGTCGTGTCCGGACGTCGTGGCTCACGGTCGCGGCGGGCAGGTAGCGGAGACGGTGACGCGCCGCGAGACGCCACACCAGGTCGACGTCCTCACCGACCCGCAGCGATTCGTCGAACCCGCCGACATCGGCCAGGACGTCCCGCCGGACGACGATGCAGGCACTCGGGACGTAGGAGATGCGTGTGCCGGGACTGATCCGTCCGGGTTCGCGCCCCAGATCGAGCGACGAGCGGGTCCGTTCGTACCAGCCGATACGGTCCCGGATGAACCCGGTGATCCGGGTCACCACGCCCAACCGTTCACGATGGGTGCGGCCCGTTCGGTCGTCGTGTGGACGTGCCGGATCGGCACGGATCCGGGGGGCGGCCAGAGCGACCCGGGCGTCGGCGAACGCGACGGTCAGCGGTGCCGTCCAGCCGGGTTCCGGCACACACCCGGCGTCGATGAAGGCGACCACCGGGGTCGTCGCGGCCCGCCATCCGGTGTTGCGGGCGGCGGCCGGGCCGCCGTTGCGGGTGCGTCGGATCGACTCGACGCCCGGCCGGTCGGCGCTGACCGCGACGATCGACGCCGGGTCCGTTCCGGCGTCGTCGACCACGATGATCCGCACCGACGTGGGAAGTGTCGCGGCACAGCCGTCGAGGGTCACCGCCAGCCCGTCCGGGTCGTCGTACACGGGGACCACCACGGTGAGATCCCCGACACCGAACGGTCCGGTGGCCGGGTCGGGGTGGGCCATACCGGTGTCGATCAGGCGGTCGGCCAGCACCGGTGAGGCCACCCGGGTCGGGTCCAAGGGTCTCGAGACCCGCAACACGGTGAGCGGCGAACCGCCGATCAACACGTGACCGTCGTCGAGGATCCGTAGCGACCGGTCCGGGACGAGGCGGACCGGTTCGGGGGGTGTCACACGACGTGCGCGGTCATGCACGCCTCCCCGGGAAAGACCGCGCCGGTGATCGCCCCCGCCGCCT
>CAZVFF010000119.1:0-7370 GCA_964626395.1 uncultured Iamiaceae bacterium
AGCGCGGCGGCCGCGATCGCGATCCTGCCGGTGGGGATCTACTACGGGGGCGAACCCGACGACTATGCCCGGGGGGACTGTCCGGCGAAGCGCCGACCGCTGGTGCACATCGGCACGCCCATGCCGGTCGACACCGACGATCCCGCCACGTTGACCGAGCGGGTCCACGCCGAGATCCAACGCTGCGTCGACGTGGTCGTCGCCCGCGCCGAACGTGCCCGGCCCGGCCGTCCGGTCGCGACAGCCGATCCCGGCGCCTGACCCTCCCCGCCCGGGATCCCGATTCCGAAATTCGGAACGGAATCGTCACGGGCGGGCCGGAACGGCCGGAAGATCGGACAAGATGGTCCCATGGGTGCTCGCACGTACGCGGTGATCGGCACCGGCGCGATCGGCGGCCTCTACGGCGGTCGGCTCGCCGCGGCCGGTTTCGACGTCGCCTTCCTCGGTCGGTCCGACATCGAGACGTTGCGTACCGATGGATTGGCCGTCACCTCACCCGACGGTGACATCGACCTCGCGTCGGTCACCGCCGAGTCCGACCCGGCGGCGATCGGGCCGGTCGACGTGGTGTTGGTGACGATCAAGACCACCGGCCAGACCGCCCTCGCCGACCTGCTGCCGCCGCTGGTGGGGCCCGGCACGATCGTGGTACTCATGCAGAACGGGTTCGGCCTGGAGGCCGACGTGGCCCGGCTCGTCCCCGACGCGACCGTCATGGGCGGCATGTGTTTCGTGTGCGCCACCCGTGTCGCGCCGGGTCGGATCGAACACCTCGACTACGGCGGCGTGACCCTGGGTGAACACACCGCCGACGGGCGTCCCTCGGGGCCGACCCCGGCGATCGGAGCGCTGGCCGACGACTTCACCACCGCCGGGATCGAGGTCGCCGCCCGCGACGACCTGCTGGCCGCCCGGTGGCAGAAGCTCGTGTGGAACATGCCGTTCAACGGCCTGTCGGTCGTGTTGGACACCGGTACCGACGTGATGGTCGGCGATGAACGGCTGCGGAACGCGGTGCGTTCCCTCATGGACGAGGTCGCGGCCGTCTCGGTTGCGCACGGCCACCCCGTCGGTGACCGGTTCACCGCCAAGATGATCGCCAACACCGAGGCGATGCGCCCCTACGCACCGTCCATGAAGCTGGACTTCGAAGCACGCCGCCCCCTGGAGCTGGCCGCCATCTACGACGCCCCGCTCACCATGGCCGGGGAACTCGGTGTGCCCACACCCGGGTTGTCGTTGCTGGCTGCCCAACTGCATCACCTGGACGCCACCAACCGCGCCGGATCCTGACGGCCGTGCCCGGCGGGGTAGCCGAACCCGGCCGTTTCGAGCGGCAGCGTCCACGCGTCCGGCGAACGGCGCCCGCCCTCAGGATGCCGAACCGCGCGTGCCCGTCGGGTCGGTGAGCGCCGCGAGGTAGCCGATCGTACGATCCAGGAGTCGGCCGGCGCGGCGCAGATCCTCCGAAGCGCGGGGAACCGCCCCGTCGAGGTGTTCCCGGAGCGTCTCCGCGGACCCGGGTCGGGCGGCCCGGACCAGGTCGAGCGCGAACCGTGACGCGGTGCGTACGACGGCCGGTTCGACACTCCAGATGCTCTCGAAGCGGCGGGGCCCGCGGGGCGTCCCGTCGGCAGCGGGCCGTTCCCATCCGACCAGACACGCGGGGTGGTCCACGGCGTCGCAGACCAGTGCCCACTCACGTCTGACCAGCGAATCGGCGGCGAGGTCGATCCGTTCGGGTCCGTCGTGGCCGGACGGATCGTCGTCGACGAAGTCCGCGAAGACGAACGCCGCCCGGGCGGTGCGGGACAGTTCGGTCCAACGTGGTTCGGACGCTCCGAAGAACCGTTCCTCCTGGAAGAAACCGAACAGGATCGGGCGTTCGGCCCGGGCACAGGATTCGTCCTCGATCGCTCGCGACACAGCGAGCATGGCGGGCTTGGGGAGCACGTTGACCGGGAGGTGGGGATGCTGCTCGCGCAGGTCGGCGAACAGCGATCGAGCGGTGGCCGGGGCCGTCGCCCGGGCGGCGGTGATCGCCGCGGTGAGGCCCAGTCCGGCCCCGCGGTGGCGGACCACCGCCTCGACCAACTGGACATCGGCCTCCCGGTAGCGGCGGTGACCACCGCGGCTCCGCTCCGGGTGGAGCAGCCCGTGGCGCGTCTCCCAGCTGCGCAGGGTCATCGCCGACACACCGGTGCGTGCCGCGAGGTCACCGATGCTGAGCCCCGACGCTTGTACTGTCGAAGTGTCGGTCATATTGTAGAGATTATCCTATGCAGAGCGTCTAGATCGAGGATTCTGCGTGCACCCCACCATCATGCTCTTCACCCGGGACCTCCGCATCCACGACAACCCGGCGCTGCACCGGGCCGCGCGGACCGGGGCCCCGGTGGTGCCACTGTTCGTGTTCGACGACGCGCTCGGTGCCGCCCGAACCGCCAACCGCACCCGGTTCCTCGTCGAGTCCCTCCGGGATCTCCGCGGGTCGCTGCGTCGCCTCGGCGCCGACCTCGTCGTCCGACGGGGGCCGGTCGTGGACCGGACGATCGACCTCGCGCGGCGGGTGGGTGCCGCAACGATCCACCTCGCCGATGATCGGACCCCGGTCGCGATGACGCGACTGGACCGCCTGCGCCGAGCCGCGGCGCGGCACCGCATCGAGGTGTGGCCCGCGCCGGGGCCCACGATCGTGCCGCCCGGCGCGGTCACCCCGTCCGGCGGTGACCACTACCGGGTGTTCACGCCGTACTGGCGAGCCTGGACCAACGTTTCGTGGAGGGACAGCGTGGCGACGCCCCCTCGTCTGCGCCTCCCCGAGGGGGTCGAACCGGGGCCGATCCCGGAGCCCGCCGACCTCGTCCCGGACATGACGGCGGCGTCGACGACGACGCCCCCTGGAGGCGAGACCGCGGGGCGGGCGCTCGCCGATGCCTGGGTCGACGACCGGCTCGGCACCTACGGCGACCACCACGACGACCTCGCCGGTGACCGGACGTCGCACCTGTCCGCACACCTGCACTTCGGCTGTGTCTCACCCCTGGAACTGGCCCGGGAGGCCCGTGGCCGGCCCGGTGGCGACGCCTTCGTCCGCCAACTGTGCTGGCGGGACTTCCACCACCAGGTCACGGCGGTCTTCCCTTCCATCGCCGACACCGACTACCGGCCACGTGGCGACCGCTGGCGGGACGACCCCGACGCGCTCGACGCGTGGCGGACCGGCACCACCGGCATCCCGATCGTCGACGCCGGGATGCGCCAGCTCGCCACCGAGGGGTGGATGCACAACCGTGCCCGTTTGATCACCGCCTCGCTGCTCACCAGGCACCTGCGGATCGACTGGCGGGTCGGCGCCGCGCACTTCATGGCCCACCTCGTCGACGCCGACGTCGCGAACAACCACGGCAACTGGCAGTGGGTCGCCGGAACCGGCAACGACACCCGACCGAACCGCCTGCTCAACCCGCACCGTCAGGCCGAACGGTTCGACCCGGACGGGGACTACGTGCGCCGGTACGTCCCGGAACTCGCGACGGTCCGCGGTCGGGCGGTCCACCGTCCCTGGGACCTGCCGGTCGCCGAACGCGGCCGGCTCCGGTACCCTGCGCCGATCGTGGACCACGAACAGGTCGTGGCCGAACACCGGCAGCGGAGCCGTCGGTGAACTGGTTCGTGCTGGGCGGCCTCGTCGCCGGTGTCGTCGCGTTCGGCAGGCCGCGGCGTCTGCACCGTCCGGTCATCGGGTCGTCCCGTGGCGGCGACGGACCCGACGGTGCCCGATCGGACGGCCCGGCGGTGGTGGTGATCGTTCCGGCACGCGACGAGGCCGAACGAATCGGGGGACTGCTCGACGGTGTCGTCGGGGCGGGCCGCGGTCGCCCGCACCGGACGATCGTCGTCGACGACCACTCCTCGGACGACACGTACCGGTGCGCGGTCGATGCCGGAGCCGAGGTGGTCCGAGCGCCGGACCTTCCGGCCGGCTGGGCGGGGAAACCCTGGGCGTGTCACCACGCGATCACCCGGTTGCACGACGAACCCGACGAGACCGTCGTGGTGTTCCTCGACGCCGACGTGCGGGTGGACCCCGGGGCGGTCGACGCGCTCGTCGCCGCGCAGGCGACCCGGGGAGGCGTGGTGTCCGTGGCGCCGTACCACGAGGTCCCCACGGTGGCCGAACAGGCGAACGCCGTGTTCAACGTGGTCCAGGTCATGGGGATCGGTGCGGGCACCCGCCGTCCCCGCGGCCTGTTCGGACCGGTCGTGTGCACCACCCTTGGCGAGTTGCGGCGGATCGGTGATCACGCCTCGGTCCACGACCGGGTCGTCGAGGATCTGGCCCTGGCCCGCCGATTCCGGGACGCGGGCACATCCGTCCACACCTTCGTCGGCGCCCCGTTCCGGATCCGCATGTACCAGGACGGCCTGGCCGCGTTGTGGCGGGGTTGGTCGAAGAACATCGCGATGGGCGCCCGCCACACACCGCCACTGCGCGTCCTGTCGGTTTCCTGGTGGATCGCCGCGATGATCGTCGCGACCTCCGACCTGTGGGCCGCGGTCACCGACCCCTCCGCACGAGCGACCGCGGTCGTCGCCTACGCCGCGGCGGTCGTGGTGTTCGCACGACTGACGCGTCGGGTCGGATCGTTCCACGCCGCGACCTCGATCCTGTTCCCGGTTCCCCTGGGCGTCTTCCTCGCCGTGTTCACCACATCGGTGTGGTCGACACACGTTCGACGATCGATCACCTGGCGTGGTCGTTCGATCGCCGTGCCGACGGGTTCCGCAACGGGACCGATCGTACGCGACGATCGGGACGGTTGAGCGGTGCGGGGCTTCGCTGCCGTCCTGATCTACAGCGGTTGTTGGGCCGGTTTCGGTGTGGCGTCGGGGTGGATCGCGTCCCGGGTCCCGCCCCGACACCTCCAACACGACCGGGGCCCGCTGCGTCTCCGCGCCTTCGAAGGCGACGGATCCTGGTACCGGCGTCACCTGCACATCCAGCGCTGGAAGGGTCGCCTCCCCGAGGCGGGGACGCTCTTCGGTGGCGCCTCGAAAGCGGCGTTGCGGTCACGATCGGTCGACGCGCTCGACCGTTTCGCGATCGAGACCCGACGTGCCGAATGGGTGCACTGGGCGAACCTTGTGTTCGGATTCACGTTCCTCGCCTGGACGCCATGGCCGGTCGCGCTCGTCATGATCGTGTTCGGCATCGTCGTCCACACGCCGTTCATCGTCGTGCAGCGCTCCAACCGGGCCCGGCTCGGCCGCCTGCGGGGACGACGAACCGAGACCGCCCCGAGGTGGTCGCGACGACGCCGGATCGTCGTGGGCGTCGCGGCCGTCACGATCGTCGGTTCGGCCGTGACGTTGGCGGTGCTCGCCCCCGACCCGGCCCGGGAGGTGACCGTCGACGAGGCCCGGGCCCGTCTCGACTCCGACCCACGTGGCGTCACCGACGAGCCGGGCCGTGCCGACCTGCCCGCCCCGGGCGTGTACCGGTACCGGGGCGAGGGGACCGAGTCGCTCGACAAACCGCCCGTCTCGCAACGCCAGGGTCCGGAAATGCCGGGCACCGTCGTCCACCGCGGGGACGGGTGCTGGAGTTTCCGGATCGACTACAGCACCAAGCATTCCCAGACCTGGGACCTGTGCCGGGAGGGCGACGACATCGTCGAGGTCGGCGGGTCCTCGTCCCAGAAACTCGACCTGCGGGTGATCGAGGTTTCGGTCACCTCCGAATCGGTCTGCGATCCGGTGACGGTGCTGCGTTCCACGACGGCCCGATCGTCGGATGGGCCGGTCGCGCAGGGATGCACCACGACCCTGTCGTCGGCGGACGAACCCGTGCGCGTCGAGGGACCGGCCGAGTTCGTCGGGATCGAGGACGTCCGTATCGGGTCGGAGGTGGTCCACGCCTGTCACCATCGTCACGTACGCACCATGACCGGTGGGCAGACCGGTTCGGAGGAACTCGACCTCTGGCTCGACTGCCGCACCGGACTGCCGCTGCGGAACGAACGACGCGTCAGCGCCCGCACCGGCTCACCGCTGGGCACGATCGCCTACACCGAGCAGGGTTCCTTCGAACTCGTGGACGTCCGACCCGAAGCCGGCCGATGACCCGGTGGGTCACGGCCGGGGTCGCTGCCGGTGGCATGATCGGCGCCATGATCGTCGCCGGTATCGACACCGAACGCCTCGCCCGGATGGACCGTGTGCTGCACGGCTACGTGGACCGGGGTTCCCTGCCCGGGTTGCAGACCCTCGTGTGGCGCCGCGGCGAGCTCGTGCATCGTGACCGGTACGGCCACACCGACGTCGACGAGGCCACACCGGTCGCCGAGGACACGATCTACCGGCTGTACTCGATGACCAAACCGGTCACGTCGGTCGCGTTGCTGATGCTGTTCGAACGGGGCGGGTTCCTGCTGGAGGACCCGATCGCGAAGTGGATCCCCGAGTTCGCCGACACGCGGGTGTGGGTCGGTGGCACTGCGGACGACCCCGAGACCCGCCCGTTGGAGGTGCCGCTGACCGTCCGGCACGTGCTGACCCACACCTCGGGGCTCACCTACGGGTTCCAGTACCAGCACCCGGTCGACGAGCTGTACCGCCGGCACGGCCTGGGCGACTTCTCCGGTGCGCCCGACTACAACCTGGACGAATGCATGATCCGTCTGGCCGCGCAACCGTTGCTGTTCGAACCGGGCACCGCCTGGAACTACTCGATGTCGACCGACGTGTGCGGTGCGCTGGTGGAACGCATCAGCGGGAAACGACTCGACGAGTTCTTCGCCGACGAGATCTTCGAACCCCTCGGCATGGTCGACACCGGTTTCGTCGCACCCGAGGCCGACCTCGACCGGTGCTGTCCGCTGTACGTGTTCGCGCCGGGGAACACGATGACGAAGATCGGGTCGGCCCGCTCGATGACCCGGGCACCGTCGATGCTGTCCGGCGGTGGGGGACTGGTCGGCACCGTCGACGACTACCTGGCGTTCTGCCGCATGATCCTGGGTGGCGGCGAAGCCGACGGTACCCGGCTGCTGGGGCCGCACACGCTCGCGTTCATGCTGTCGAACCAGCTGCCCGGCGGGGTCACCATGAACGACCTGGGCCAGTCGACGTTCTCGGAGGCAGCGATGGACGGCACCGGTTTCGGACTCGGGTTCTCGGTGCTCGTCGACCCGATCGCCAACGGTGTGCCGGGCCGCCCCGGTCTGGCCGCCTGGGGTGGCGCGGCGTCCACGGCGTTCTTCGTGGAACCCGCCGAGAACCTGGCCGTGGTGTTCGCAACCCAGTTGTTACCGTCGGGCACCTACCCGCTACGACGGCACCTGCAGATCGGCGTGCACCAGGCG
>CAZVFF010000120.1:0-7361 GCA_964626395.1 uncultured Iamiaceae bacterium
GGCGACCTTGATCTGGATGTCGTCGGCGGAGGTCAGGTATTCGGCGGTGACCCCGAACCGGGCCGAGGCGACCTGTTTGATCGCGCTACGCCGTTCCGGGTCGTACAGACGGTCCGGCGACTCACCCCCCTCGCCGCTGTTGGACTTTCCACCGATCCGGTTCATCGCCACGGCGAGGGTCTCGTGGGTCTCCCGGGAGATCGAGCCGTAGCTCATCGCCCCGGTCGCGAACCGTTTGACGATCTCGGTGGCCGGTTCGACCTCGTCGACCGGGACCGGTTCGCGGACCCCTTCGGCGAACCGGAACAGCCCGCGCAGCGTCGCGAGCCGCCCCGACTGGTCGTCGATCGCCCGGGTGTACTGCTGGAAGATGTCGAAGCGCCGTTCGCGGGTGCCGTGCTGGAGCTTGAACACGGTCTCGGGGTTGAACAGGTGGACCTGGCCTTCCCGGCGCCACTGGTACTCACCGCCACCTTCGAGTTCCCGGTGGGCACGCTCGGTGGGGCGTGCCAGGTGGGCACGCTCGTGGCGTTCGGCCACCTCGGCGGCGATCTCGTCGAGCCCGATTCCCCCCAACCGCGACGTCGTGCCGGTGAAGTAGGTGTCGACCAACCGGCGGGACAACCCCAACGCTTCGAACATCTGGGACCCGTGGTACGACGCGAGCGTGCAGATGCCCATCTTGGACATCACCTTGAGCACACCGTCGGATGCGGCGGCCAGGTAGTTCGCGATCGCCCGGTTCGCACCGATGTCGGCCAGCATCCCGCGGTCGGCACGGTCCCGGATCGTCTCGAACACCAGGTACGGGTTGATCGCCGACGCGCCGTACGCGACGAGCGCGGCCATGTGGTGGATCTCGCGGGCCTCGCCCGTCTCCACGATGATCGCGGCGTCCGAACGGATCTTCTCGCGCACCAGGTGATGGTGGACCGCCGAGGTCGCGAGCAGCGACGGGATCGGCGCCATCGTCTCGTCGCAGGCACGGTCCGACAGCAGGATGATCGGCGCACCGCCACGCACGGCCGCTGCTGCTGCGTCGCACAACTCGTCGAGTCGGGTGCGCATGGCGTCGCCGCCGCCGGCCACGGGGTACAGCATCGAGAGTTCGCTCACCGCCAGCTCGCCGCGGGTGCCGTCGTCGTCGATGTGGATCAACTTGGCGAGCTCGTCGTCGTCGATCACCGGGTACGACAGCACCACCCGTGGTGGCGTGGGCGACTCGGCGTCCAGCAGGTTGCCGTCGGCGCCGATCGTGGCACGCATCGAGGTGACGAAGGATTCACGGTTCGCGTCCAACGGCGGGTTCGCGCCCTGGGCGAAGATCTGCGAGAAGTAGTCGAACAACAGCCGGGGCCGTTCCGAGAGCACCGCGACGGGCGTGTCGCTGCCCATCGAACCGATGTTCTCCGCACCGTTCATCGCCATCGGCACGATGATCCACTTCAGTTCCTCGGTGGTGTACCCGAAGGTCTGTTGACGCCGGACCACCGACGAGTGCGGGTAGCGGGTGTGGGGTCGTTCGGGCAGGTCCTCCAACGACACGAGGTTGTCGGCGACCCAGTCGGCGTAGGGGTGTTCGGCGGCGAGTTCGTCCTTGAGTTCGTGGTCCCGGACGATCCGGCCCCGGTCGGTGTCGACCAGCAGCATGCGCCCCGGACGCACCCGACCCCGTTTGACGACCCGGGCCGGGTCGACGGGCAGCACGCCGGCTTCGGACGCCATGACGACGAGTCCGTCGTCGGTGACGACGTAGCGGCCCGGACGCAACCCGTTGCGGTCCAACACGGCACCCACGACCCGTCCGTCGGTGAACGCGACGGTCGCCGGGCCGTCCCAGGGTTCCATGAGCGACGCGTGGTGTTCGAAGAACGCCCGGTGGGAGTCGGGCATCGACTCGTCGTTCTCCCAGGCCGCGGGGATCATCATCAACACCGCGTGGTGGATCGGCCGACCCGCCAGGTAGAGCAGCTCGAGGACCTCGTCGAAGTTGGCCGAGTCCGACATCCCCGGGGTGCACACCGGCAGGATCCGCGACAGGTCCCCTTCGCCGAAGCCGTTCGCGGCCAGGGCACCTTCCCGGGCGAGCATCCAGGACCGGTTGCCGCGGATGGTGTTGAACTCACCGTTGTGGGCGACGTAGCGGAACGGGTGCGCCAGCGACCACGCCGGGAACGTGTTGGTCGAGAACCGGCTGTGCACCACGGCGATGGCCGACGCGAACCGCTCGTCGGTCAGGTCGGTGTAGAAACGGTCGAGTCGCCCCGACGCGAACATGCCCTTGTAGACGATCGTGCGTGCCGACAAGGACGGGAGGTAGGCGACGGCACGCCCCGACGCGTCCAGGAGTTCCCGTTCGATCCGCATCCGCAACACGTAGACCCGTCGTTCCAGGTCGAGGCCGGTGAGCTCACCCTCGTCGTCGGCGACGAAGATCTGCCAGAACGACGGCATCGAGGCCCGGGCGACGTCGCCCAGGGTGTCCGGGTCGACGGGGACCTCCCGCCAGCCGAGCACCGTCAGGCCCTCGGATTGCGCGATCTTGGTGATCGAAGCCCGCACCTCGTCGGCGGCATCCGTGTCGGAGGGCAGGAACCCGATACCGGTGGCGTACGTGCCCTCGGCGGGCAGGTCGAAGTCGACCACCGCACGGAGGAACGCATCGGGGAGTTGGAGGAGGATCCCGGCCCCGTCCCCGCTGATCCCGTCGTCCCCGACCCCGCCACGGTGCTCCATGTTCTTCAACGCCGCCACGGCCTTGGCGATCACGTCGTGATCGGCTCGTCCGTGGAGATCGGCGACGAACGCAACGCCACACGCGTCGTGTTCGAATGCGGGGTCGTACAGGCCCATCGGGCCGGGGGGATTCAACATCAGGCCTTCCCTGTCCAGCGATTTCGGCAGAACAACTCGCCGGGACGCCGTTGGCCCAACGATGTGAGAAGCCCGGATCGTAGCAACGGCCCGCGGTTTCCGGAGAAAGCCGCGACCTTGCCCGGAGGCACCGCGTAGGGTCCGGGGATGACCGGAATCATCGCTTCCGCACGTGCCGCCACCGTCGACGGGCACGAGTTCCACTGGCTCGAATGGGGCGACCCCGCCGGCCGGATCGCGTTGTGTGTGCACGGGTTCCCCGACACCCCCCACACGTTCCGTCACCTGGGCCCGGTGCTCGCCGATGCGGGATTCCGGGTGGTCGCACCGTGGTTGCGGGGCTACGCGCCGGCCCCGGTGCCCGACGACGGCGACTACCGGGTGGGCACACTCGTCGACGACGCCGTGGGAATCGTCGACCACCTGGGTGCCACCGAGCCGGTGTTCGTCGGCCACGACTGGGGTGCGATCGTGGGCTACGCCACGGTGGCCCTGCACCCCGAGCGGTTCGGGCGTCTGGTCACCATGGCCGTTCCCCCGTTGGGGTCGGTCATGGCGGGGTTCCTCACCTACCGGCAGAGTCGACGTTCGTGGTACATGTTCCTGTTCCAGCACGCGCTCGCCGAAGCGATCGTCGCCGCCGACGATCTCGCCTTCATCGACGGGCTGTGGGCCGAGTGGTCGCCCGGCCATGACGGTGCCGACGACATCGCGCGGGTCAAGGACGCGTTGCGTGACCCGGCGAACCTGTCGGCCGCGTTGGGGTACTACCGGGCGATGCTCGGCGGCGACCCGTCGGCGTCGAGGGACGTCGACCAGGCCGCACTGCTCCCCTCCCCGGTTCCGACGCTGTACCTGCACGGCCGCGACGACGGCTGCATGGGCGCCGAGCTCGTCGGCGGCGCCGAGGCGTCGCTGCCCACCGCCGGCTCGCGTGCCGAGGTCCTCGACGGGGTCGGCCATTTCCTGCAACTCGAGGACCCCGATCGGGTGAACCGGCTGATCGTCGACTTCCTCACCTCCCCCTGACCCCCGCACCCGACCGAACTTCGTCACAGAATCGAGTCGGTGACCCCCTCGTGTGACGAAGTTCGACACCGCGGCACCCACCCACGCGAACTTCGTCACGAAATCGAGTCGGTGACCCCGCGATGTGACGAAGTTCGGTCGGATGACGAAGTTCGGTGGGGTGGCGGGGTTGGTCAGGGGAGGTGGAACGTGCCGTCGATCTCGACGGCGAGACCGTCGTCGACGAGTGTCACCGCGACCCGTCGGGCACGGTCGGGGTCGTCGGGCCAACCCATCACGATGGCGAGTTCGTCCGGCGCGGCCACCACCGGTCCCTTGCGGAGCGCGTCGACCAGACGGCCCCGGCCCTGGCGGTCCGACCCGGCGAACCGACTCTGACGGGAGCCGGTGCCCGCGGTACCGACCGCCGGGTCATCGCCCCGTCCCCGCCAGGCACACCACGTGGCGACCGGGCACCGGTCGCAGCGTGGGTTCCGCGCAACACAGACGGTCGCCCCCAGGTCGAACAGCGCCTGGTTCCACGCCCAGGCCCGCCGGGCGGGGACGACTTGGTCGGCGGCCGCCTGCACCTCGGCCCGGGTGAACGACCGACCCTCCCAACGGGCCAGCACCCGGGCGACGTTGGTGTCGACCACCCCGACGTCCCGTTCGTGGGCGAACACGAGCACCGCACGGGCGATGTACGGCCCGACCCCGGGCAGCGCGAGCAGGCCGTCGAGGGTGTCGGGCACGACTCCCCCGTGTGTTTCGACGATCCGCACGGCACTGCGGTGCAGGTTCACGGCCCGACGGTTGTAACCCAACCCGGCCCAGGCGGCGATCACGTCGCCGGTCGGCGAGGCGGCACAGTCGGCCACGGTCGGGAAACGCGACAGGAACGCCTCGTAGGGGCCGATCACGCGGGCGACCTGCGTCTGGGTCAACATGAACTCGGACACCAGGATCGCCCACGGATCCCGGGTGTGCCGCCACGGAAGGTCCCGTCCGGCGCTGCCGAACCAGTCCAGCAGGGCGCTCCCACGGGCGTCGGTCGTCGAGGTGGCGGACATACCGGGCCATCCTCGCATCGACCGGCCCGTGACAGATCCCATTTGGTGCGAACGTGGTACTACCATGACGACATGGCCGTCAGAAAACTCTCGATCGCGCTCGACGAATCGGTTGCCGCCGACGTGTCCGACGCAGCGCAGCGGGCAGGTGTGAGTGTCTCGGCGTGGCTCAACAGCGCCGCCGAGAACGAACTCGCGATCGAACGTGGTCTGGACGCGGTCCACGAGTGGGAAGCCGAGCACGGAGCCTTGACCCGGGACGAACTGGAAGCCGCGGATGCCGTGGTCGACCGCATTCTCCCCGAACCCCGACCCGTCGACTGAGCAGTGACCGGGCTCACCTACGACGCCGGTGCGCTCGTCGCCGCCGAACGCAACGATCGGGCAATGTGGGCGCTGCACCGCCGCGCGCTCGAACGCGGCCTGCGGCCGACGGTGCCCGTCGGTGTTCTCGCCCAAGTCTGGCGAGGTGGACCACAAGCGGAACTCTCACGGATCCTGAAAGGCTGCCGGGTGGAGAGTCTCGACGCGACATCGGGCCGGGCAGCGGGCAATGCATGCGGTCGCGCCGGGACCTCGGACGTCATCGACGCGACCGTGGTCGTCGGCTCGATCGCTCGCGGTGACCTCGTGGTCACTGCGGACGTCGACGACATCACACACCTCGCGTCCGCACTCGACGCCCGCCTCGAGATCAGGCGCATCTGAGGCGGACCCGACCCACCGGTCGCCCCGGACACTCGTGAACCATCGCCGGGCGGTGAACTGCCCGGCTGTGAATCGGGCATCGAGTGGCATCGCCTCGACCGCGCCGGTGATGGCGATGGTCATCGCTGGGGAACGTGGCCTTCGGGGTCGCTGCGGACTTCCGGGTCGGAGGGTCGGCCCAGGCATTCCGTCGGAGCTTTCAGGGACGGCTTTTCACACCCGGCCGTGCGCGAAATCGTGGCGGCTGCGTCGACCGCGTCGTCGGCGGTGCCGTCGATCATCGACAGCGTGTACCTGAACCCGTCACAGTCGAAGCGGACGGTCGGGTCGGGTGTGCAGGGGTCGCCGATCAACACCCCACCCCCTCCGGACAAGGACTGCGACGTCACGTCGTCGAGACCTCTGCGCTGGTCGACCGGCTCATGAGGATCCAGCCCGCTGTGGGACAGATGTCCGCCGCCACCGGCCGCGAACGTGAAGTCGACGCCGTCTTCGCCGACTTCACAGCAGTCCTCCACGGTGTCCCCGAGCGACTCGACCAGTGTTTCGAGGTACCCGTCCTCCGCCGGATCGGGCGCGGCCTCGGCGGACTCGGCGGGTTCCCCGGTCGTCGCCGTCGTGGTACTACCGGTCGAACTCGGCGACGCGCTGGTGTCGGCCCGCTCGCTGGAGTCGTTTGCACAGCCGGCGAACAACAACGCAGCTGTGATGACGGCGGCCACGCGGAAGTTTCGGCGCTTCACGGAAACATCTTTTCGTCGGGGCCTCCCACGTCCGAGCCTCCCACGTCGAGAGCCGACAAACGACCTCGGATGTCCAGCGTCGCGTGGACCACCTGGTCCCGTCCTCCGGTCCCGAACCGGTCCGCCAGGGCACGCCCACGGACGTCGATCGGCGGGACGGAAGCCGTACCGGCCCGTTCTCGCATCCCCAGCACACCGAGTCCGACCGCGCCCCACGGGGTCGGTAACGTTGCCTGCCATGGCTGCCACCGCTGATCTCGACCAGGCCCGGACCGTCATCGACATCGCCCGGGGGGTGATCGAAACCGCGACCGGGACGTTGGCCGCCGCTCCCGGCGGGATCGACGCCAACCAGGTGCTCGCCTACGACCTGGCCCACGCCGCCTCCGCGGTGGCCACCGGTACGGCACTGTTGGACTACGGCACCAAGGGTGACACCGAGGCACGGATCACCGTGGCCTACATCGCCGACGCCGTCGCCGAGATCGCCGGCAAACTGTTCGGTCGGGAAACCGAATGGGGTGTCGAGCCGGGCGCGTTGGACGCCACCCGGGATTTCGTCGCCGCCTACAAGGACCCCGCGTTCCTCGTGCAGATCACCGACCCGGGCCCCCGGCACCTCGACGACGACTTCGAACTGGTCCAGGACACGTTCCGCCGGTTCGCCGACGAGGAACTGGCACCGATCGCCGAACACATCCACCGCACCAACGGTGACATCCCCGAGAACATCATCTCCGGTCTGGCCGAGATGGGTGCGTTCGGTCTGTCGATCCCCGAGCAGTACGGCGGTTACGGCACCGGTGGTGAAGGCGAGTACATCGGCATGGTCGTCGCCACCGAGGAGTTGTCCCGTGGCTCCCTCGGCGCAGGCGGGTCGTTGATCACCCGCCCGGAGATCCTCACCCGGGCGCTCCTGGCCGGCGGGACCGAGGACCAGAAACAGGAATGGCTGCCG
>CAZVFF010000121.1:0-7030 GCA_964626395.1 uncultured Iamiaceae bacterium
ATCGTCCGGGCCGTGGCCGGTCCGTCGACGATCTTCCAGAAACGCAGGGTCACTTCCACTTCGCCGGTGTCGTACCGTTCCAGTTCCCTGCCCGGACCCGGGGTGTAGAAGACCTGGTTGCGGGTGTTCGGCCGCACCCCCAGGTCGGGGTCGTAGCCGGGATGGTCCGGTCCGATGGCGTTGTCGAGCTGGTCCTCGGGGATCGTGCGACCGTTCACGGTGAGTTCGCCGTCGTAGCCCGGGAGCAGTTCGGCGCCCACACTGGACTGGCGGAGCACGTGGGATCCGGGCGCCGGGGTCTGGCGGACCACGGCCGGATCGCCTGCGGCGGCCACGCCGCCCTCGGGCGACGACGGCGCGCGTTGTACCGCGACGACGACGAACACGACCGCGGCCGCGAGCGCACAGACAGCCCCGATCCGGCGGGGCCAGCGCCAACGGTCGGCCGGTCGGGGGGTGGCGGTGGTCGGAGCGGACATGATCGCGTCCCCATTGTGTCGGTTCGGTCGACCCGGCCCCAAGGGGGACCCGGGTATCGACCGCCCCCGGGGATCGGCTCGGTACTGTTGACGGGTCAGTGTCCCCCTCTGTGTCCCATGACGCGGTCGGGCTGGTCGTCGCGGACCGGTACCGGCTCCTCGCACGCCTCGGGGCGGGCCCGTCGGCCACGGTCCACCTCGCCGACGACGTGCGTCTGCGCCGACGCGTCGCGATCAAGATGTTGCACGGCACGTTCGGTGTCGACGACGCGTTCCTGGACCGTTTCCGCATCGAGGTCCAGTCCGCCGCACAGCTGCGGCACCCACACATCGCGGCGGTCCACGACTGGGGTGTCGACCGGGTGCCGTTCGTGGTGGGTGACTACTTCGCACGGGGCAGCCTGCGGGCGCTGCTCGATCGGGGTGTGGTGTTGGATCCACCCCAGCTGTTGCAGGTGGCGCTGGCCGCCGCCCGGGCGTTGGCGTACGCGCACGACCGTGGCGTGATCCATCGGGACCTTCGCCCGGAGAACCTGTTGTTCGGTGACGACGGCCGTGTGCAGATCGCCGACTTCGGTCTGGCTCGGGCACGCGCCGAAGCGGCGTCGACCCGGCCGTTGGATCCGGTCGGTCCCACGGCCGCGTACCTCGCACCCGAACAGGTCGGCGCCGGCGCCGTCGACGGGCGTTCGGACGTGTACGCGTTGGCGGTCGTCCTGGTCGAGGCCACGACGGCCCGTCCGCCGGTCCCGGGCCCGGCCGAGGCGTTCCGTGCACCCCCGGTGCCCGCACACCTGGGCCCGATGCGGGACGTGCTGGCCCGGGCGTCCACGGTGGATCAGCACGAACGTCTCGACGCGGCCGGGTTCGTCACCGCGCTCATGGCCGTCGCCGACGCCTACGGCGAACCGGAACCGATCGTGTTCGACGAACCGGCACCGCGCGACCCGGGGCCGTCCGACGACATCACCTTCGTGGGCCTGCCCGGCGAACGGGACGACATCACCCGCGTCGGGTCGCCGGGCGGATCCGACGACGTCGCGACCCCGGGCGCGGCGACCCCCACCGACGACACAGAAACGGATCGGACCGACGCCGCGGTGGCCACCGCACCCGCGTCGGGCGCGCCCCCGGCGTCGCCCGACACCGACTCCGACGATGCCGGACCCACCGCCACGGGCCCGTCGCGTCACCGTCGCGGACGGCGGCTCGCGTGGATCGTGTTGGCCGTGGTCGTCGTCGTGGGCGGCGCCGTGGTCTCCTACGTGGTGTACCAGGCCCAACGCACCCCGACCCATCTGGTACCGGATCTGGACGGCCTCACACCCGCCGAGGCCACCGATCGGCTCACCGCGCTCGGGTTCGACGTCGCGACCGAGCGGATCCGTCGCGACGACACCGTCGCGGGGGACCTGTTGGACGTCGATCCCGCCAGCGGCACGCGTTTGGCGGAAGGGCGGACCGTGACACTGACCGTCTCGGACGGACCGACCCTGGTACGGATCCCCGACGATGTGGCCGGCGCCTCGGTACGGGACGCCACCACCGCGCTCGCCCGGCTCGGCCTCGAGGTCGACCGTACCGAGGAGCGCCACTCCGAGGACGTCGACGAGGGTGCCGTCATCGGCACGGACCCGGGTGCGGGAACCGAACTCGAGAAGGGGTCCCCGGTGACGCTGATCGTGTCCGAGGGACCCGAGCCGCGGGTGATCCCGACCGTGGACGGAAGATCACCCGAGGAACTGACGGCGGTACTCCGTGACATGGGTCTGGAGCCCTCGGTGACCGAACGCTACGACACCGAGGTCGACACCGGAGGTCTGATCGGCATGAGCCCGTCCCCGGGAACCACCGTCGCACGCGGCACGACCGTGGAACTGGTCGTGTCCAAGGGGCTCCTGGTGGCCGTGCCGGAACTGGGCGACGCGGACACCGTGGCGGCGGCGATCGAGAAACTCGAGGCCGCCGGATTGACCGCGGACGAACTCCTCGGGTCGGGGTCGCTGTCGGGCAGACCCGCGGCGTTCGACCCGCCGGCCGGTGAACTCGTCGTGAAGGGCTCAGCGGTCGACATCGTCGTCCGCTGAGCCGGTCAGTCGGTCAGTCGGTCAGTTCCTGCAGCTTCGACGCGATCTCGTCGGCCGCCGGGTTCTGGGGCTGCTGCATCAGCATCATGAGCTTGGTCATGTCCCCGGCGATCTGCACCTTGCCGCCCATGAACGCCTGCATCGCAGCCTGCTGGTTCTGTTCGGCGAAGATCGCCTTGGCGGTCTCGTAGTCGGTCGTGACCGTGGTGGGCGCACCGTCGAGGTGACCGGCGCCGATCTCGGTGGTGTTCCCCGAGGTGTCCAGGTGCGCCTGGATGGTGCCGTCACCGAACGGCGCACCCTTCACCACCAGGTTCACCTTGACGTCGGTCAACGGTCCGGTGGCGCCGGCGGCGTGCGTGCTGTAGATCTCGGCCGCCGCAGCGAGCCACTCCTCGGACAGGAACTGTGCCATTTCCCCTACCTCGCTCGGTTGTTCCCCACGTCGGTCACGTCGCCGGTGACTCTAGTGTCCGACGCGGACCGACCGGACGGCACCGCGAGGACCTCCCGGGCGATGCGCTCGTCGGCGGCGAGCGAACACACCACGAATCGGCCGACGAACTCGGCGAGTTCGTCGATCGGTGTCGTGGTGCGACCGCTGCGGTGGAAATGTCCGTAGTAGCCGACCGCACCGACCACGCCCAGCGCCAGCAGTTCCGGGTCGTCGTCGCGGATCGCGCCGCGGGCGATGCCGTGGCGGATCAGGTGCCGGGTGTCGGCGGTGTGGATGTCGGTGCCCACCCGGAGCACGTCCGCGAACTGGCGGTTGACGTTCTCGATCTCCAACAACGCGAAGAACGGTGCCCGCTCGGCCATGAAAAGCAACGACGCCTCGGTGCCCTGTCGGATCTGCTGCAGCGGGGTCGCCTCGGGGTCGATCGCGTCGATCTGGGCGCGTCGGAGCCGTTCCCGGTTCTCCACGACCAGGTCGGTGAACAACGCGGCCTTGTTGTCGAAGTACCAGTAGAACAGGCCCTTGGCGACGCCGGCACCCTGGACGATGTCCACGACGCGGGTTTCGGCGTAACCGTGTTCGGCGAACAGCTCGGCTGCGCAGTCGAGCAGCTGGGCCTTGCGGCGTTCGCCCTGGGCGGTGAGACGCCGGGATGCGGGGTGGTCGTCGGAGGTCATGGGCCGGGCCATCATGGCGGGACCTTGACCGGTCGGTCAATGGGGTCGGCGGGCGCGGTAACCTCACCGGCCATGACTGCACCCATCATTCCCGGCGCCGAACCCTGGTCGTCGCCGGCAGGCGGACCCGCCGGCGTTCTCGTCCTCCACGGCTTCACCGGCAACCCCCAGTCGATGCGACCGTTGGCCGAGGCGTTCGCCGACGCCGGTTTCGCGGTCGAGATGCCGTTGCTGCCCGGCCACGGCACCTCGGTGGAGGACATGATCGAAACCGGCTGGGACGACTGGAGCGCGGCGGCCGAGGAGGCCTACGAGCGCTTGGCCGCACGGGTCGACCGCGTCGTCGTCGCCGGGTTGTCGATGGGGGGAGCACTGACCGGCTGGCTGGGCGGAAGACACCCCGAAGCCGCCGGGTTCGTGTTCATCAACGCGCTCGCCACCGAACCCCCCGGGGTTCGTGAGCTGGTCGGCTCGATGATCGAAGCCGGGGAGACGACGATGGACGCGATCGGCTCGGACATCGCGAAACCCGGGGTGACCGAGGCCTCCTACGACGCCACCCCGCTGCGACCCCTGGCGTCGATGTTCGATGCGGCCGACGAGCTGGCCACGTCGCTCGCCGCGATCGAAGCACCGGTGCTGGTCTGCAATTCGCCGCAGGACCACGTGGTGCCGCCCACCGACAGTGACTTCATCGCCGCGACCGTGAACGGCCCCGTCGAACGGTTGACGATGGAGAACAGCTACCACGTGGCGACCCTCGACCACGACGCCGAATTGATCGAACGTACCGCGGTCGCGTTCGCGAAACGGGTGACCGGCCAACCCTGACCGGCGGGTGATCGGCGGAACCACCGTCCACCGATCGGGTAGGTTCGCCGCGGCCATGCAATCGTCGCCACCGGCCGGGATCGCAGCGGACGGCACCATCCGGAAACTCGACCCGAAGGTGCGGACCCTGTGGTCGGTACGCCGTGGTGTGGTGCCGCTCGTGGCCGGGGCGGTCTGGTTCGTCGTCGCGGTCGCCGCGGGCGACACCACGGCAGCGGTGCTCGCCGGCGTCGTGACCGTGCTGGTGCTGGTCATGGTCGTGGCTTCGGTGGCGTTGTCGTACCGGTACTGGACCTGGTCGGTCCACGAGGACGCGATCGAACTGACCCACGGGGTCGTGGTGCGCCGGCACTCGGTCGTCCCGCACCACCGCATCCAGCAGATCGACATCGAACGCGGCCCCGTGGAACGGATCCTGGGGATCGCCACCCTGGTGTTGCGCACCGCGGCCGCCACGACCGACGCCCGGATCCCGGGTATCGGATCCGAGCACTCCGAGCAGGTCCGTCGGGCGTTGCGTGAACGTGTCGGTGTCGATGACGCCGTCTGATCCACCGCCGGTCCCCGGTCCGGCGGTTCCGGGCCCGGCGGGCCGCCCCGTGGGGACGCCTCCGCTCGACGGGGTGCCCCGGCGCACCAGCCCCAGGACGCTGCTGTTCAGCGGGATCGGCGTCGTCGTCGCACTGGTCGTCTGGGTCGTACAGCTGGCCGTGATCTCCGCGGCACCCGCGCCGGCCTCCGCGCAGCAGGACGGTTCGGGTTTCCCCACCGCGCTGTTCGTCGTGTTCATGCTGGTCGGTGCCGGCCTCAACGGTTGGCAGTGGTGGGCCCGCACCTACGTCGTCGGTGTCGACGAGCTCGTCATCGACGAGGGGATCCTGCAACGGCGCCGACGGGTGGTCCCCTATGGACGTGTGCAACAGATCGACGTCGACGAACGCCTCCTGGCGCAGATCCTGGGGCTGGCGACGTTGACGATCGAGACCGCCGGCTCGGCGGGTGGCACGGTGCGCCTCGGCATGCTCGAGGCCGGTCTCGCCCGGGACCTGCAGGGGTTCGTGTTGCAACGTCGCGAACGGATCCACGCCGCGGGAACGTCACCCCGAGTCGCCGGCGCACCGGGTGCGTCGTCGGCCGAGGAGGGATCCGACCGGCCGGTCGCCGCATCGCCGGACCGGCTGTCGCCGTCCGCGCCGCCGGTCGCAGCTGCGAGCCCGCCCGAACGGGAACTGGTCCGGTTGTCGGCCGCGCGACTCGCCGTCGCCGGGGCGACCCACCACTTCGTGGCCGTGTTCGGGCCCGTGGTCGTGCTCGCGGGGCTGGTGATCGGTGCGTTCGCCGTGCCCGCGAACCGTGACACGTCCGCTGTGGCGGTCCTGGCCACCGCCGTGGGTCTCACCACCGCGATCGGAGTGGTGACGGGCCTGGTGGTGTTCGGCCAGTACGTCGTCGGCCGGTACGGCTACACGCTGAGCGAACGGGGCGACGACCTGCAGCTGCGTTCCGGGCTGTTCCAGGTGCGGACGGTGACGATCCCGCGGCGACGTGTCCAACACGTCACGGTGTCGGACAACCCGCTCCGCCGGATGCTCGGTCTGGTGCGTGTCCAGCTGCATTCGGCCGCGCCGACCGTCGACGTGCACACCTCGAATCCGCTGCTCCGCACCCTCGGGTCGGTCGGCGGAGCCGGCGCCGATTTCGAGGTCCCGATCCTGGATCGTCGGGACCTGTCGGCGTTCCTGGGTGCCCTGATGGGACCCGGTTGGACGATTCCACGACTGACTCCCCGGCCCGTGGCGGCCCGGCGTCGTGCGGTCACCCGGCGGGTCGGCCTGCTCGCCCTGGTGCTGGCCGTCCCGTCGTTGCTGTTCCCGCCGGGTTCGCTCGCGCTGCTGGCGGTCGCGCTGGTCGGGGTGCCCTTGGGGTTGGTGGCGCACCGACGGGCGGGATACGGGGCGACCGACCGGGTCGTGGTGCTCGCCCGGGGCGTCCTGCACCACCGGGTGGACCTGCTGCCCCACGACCGGATCCAGAGCGCGTCGACCAGTTCCTCGCCGTTTCAACGATTCGCGGGTCTGAAGACCCTGCACGTCGACGTCGCGGGTCGGGCGGCCTCGCCCGACCTGTACGACCTGGACGGTGCCGTGGCGTTCCGCGACGCGCGGGGACTGCCACGGCGCTCGGTACCCGGTGGCCCGTCCGGCGGGGGGTCTGCGGGCCGGGCACGGGCCTCGTCCGGACCCTGACGTAGGATCCGATGTCATGCCGGATCGCATCACCCCCGAACAGATCGAGCACGTCGCGCACCTGGCCAGGCTTTCGCTCACCGCCGACGAGGTCGCGGTGCTGACCTCCGAGCTGGCCGCCGTGCTCGACCACGCCCACGACATCGCGAGCCTCGACCTGGACGATGTGCCACCGACGACGAATCCGCTCGCCGAGCAGAACGTGTGGCGCGCCGACGTGGTCGGGGCGACCCTGGACCGTGGCGAGGTCGTC
>CAZVFF010000121.1:7040-7308 GCA_964626395.1 uncultured Iamiaceae bacterium
GCCGTGGTGGGCATGAACGCGCGCTCGATCGCCGCGGAGGTCCGTGACGGGGGACTGCGCGCCGTCGAGGTCAGCGGTGCCCTGCTCGACGGACTCGCCGAACGCGACGCCGACATCAACGCGTTCCTGCGGATCACGCCCGACGAGGCGCTCGCCGAGGCCGCCGCGGTCGATGCCCGGATCGACGCCGGCGAGGACCCCGGTCCGCTCGCCGGCGTGCCGATCGCGCGCAAGGACGACCGGTGCACCCGGGGCGTTCCGCCCACGT
>CAZVFF010000122.1:0-5257 GCA_964626395.1 uncultured Iamiaceae bacterium
CCAACCTGCCCGGTGACCCCCGCGAGTTCTTCAAGCCCGAGTACATCAACCGGGTCGACGTCATCATCCGGGTCCGTGAGTTGACCCGGGAGGACCTGAGCCACATCGTCGACGTGCAACTGGTCGGGTTGCGCGAGCGTCTGGCCGACCGCCGGATCGAGCTGACCGTCACCGACGCCGCGCACGGTTGGTTGGCCCGGGAGGGGTTCGACCCGGCTTTCGGGGCCCGGCCGCTCAAGCGGGTCATCCAACGTGAGATCGGCGACCGGCTGGCGATGGCGTTGTTGGAGGGTCGTTTCGCCGACGGCACCCCGCTGGTGGACGGCACCCCGGTGACCATCGACGTCGACGCCGACGACGAGCTCACGTTGGCCCCGACCCGGGCCTGACTCCCGCCGGACCCCAGCCCACCCCATCGCGAACTTCGGGACCGTTTCACGTCCATGACGTGACACTCGCGCTGCATTCAGCAAACACCGGTCCCTCAGGTCGCCTCGAGCCCCCAAAACGACGGCGCCGACGCGTTGGAGTGCGTCGCTGCACCGGGCGGATCGGCGCGTTGCAGACTGCTACAATTGGATCGACGGCCGAGAGATCGGAGACCCCGTGGCAACGACTTCACCAGCACGCATCGACGACGACGTGTATGCGTCGGCCAAGATTGCCGGCGAGATCCAGAGCAGGAGCGCGTCCCAACAGGTGGTGCATTGGGCGCGCATCGGTCGGGAGATCGAAGCTTCGGCCACCATCTCCGCGCGTGCGATCGCGGAGACACTGTCCGGCGCTCGCTCCTACGACGACCTCGATGACGAGGAGCAGGCCGTTGTCCGGGCCGAATGGGCAACGCGACTCGCCGAGCGACGTGATGCACTCGACTTCGTTGCCGAGTTCGCGGCCGAAGGTCGCACCTGGGCCGAGCTCGACGACGACGGAACGGTCGTGGTCGGAGGTGGCGCTGTGGTGCCACCCGAATCGAGCTGATGGGGGACCCGGTCCTCCACCTGATCGTCGGCCCGAACGGATCGGGCAAGTCGACCCTGTATGAAAAGATCATCGGGCCGGCGACGTTGCTCGAGTTCGTCAATGCAGACGTGATCGC
The DNA here is from genome assembly GCA_964626395.1 of uncultured Iamiaceae bacterium. GTDB lineage: Bacteria > Actinomycetota > Acidimicrobiia > Acidimicrobiales > Iamiaceae > JAFDWI01. The sequence continues at coordinate 1,100 of CAZVFF010000122.1, forward strand.
CGCGCGGCGTTGGCCGGGTGACGCAATGGCGCACTCCTACGATGCCGCTCGCATCGCCGGCGAACAGCGAACCCGCAAGATCACAGAACGGCGGTCGTTCGTGGCCGAGACGGTCTTTTCTCATGATTCCAAGATCGAGCTGGTACGTGCCGCGGTGGCCGAGCGCTACCTCGTCTCTTTGCACGTCATGATGATTCCCGAAGATCTTGCTGCCCCACGCGTCCGGCAGCGGGTGCTTGCCGGCGGCCACGATGTTCCCGAGGACAAGGTGCGAAGCCGATACCGGCGGCTGTGGCCGCTCGTCGCCGAGGTCATCCCCATGGTCGAACACGCCATCGTCTACGACAACACCCGGGCGGCACACCCGTTCAGGGTCGTGGCCCGATTCGCTCGAGGTCGACTCGTCGGCGGGGCCGAGTGGCCGCCTTGGGCACCGTCCGAACTCACCGAGATGTATTGACGGGCCCGGCCTCGGCGCGGGATCGGGGTTGCCGACACTGTGCGGCCCACCTCGCGCATCAGCCGATCGCTCCACCGCGGCAGTCCGAGTCGACGGGCCGCACGAACGGATCCTGTGCACACCACCGCCCGTGCGTCGTCGAACAGGAGGCCCGCCGGCGAGCGGGCCAGTTCGGTCGCGCCCACCCGGCTGGACCCGGGCACAGGAATGAACCGATCGGCCGCTTCGGTTCGGACTGGCCCACCCGGGAACGACGGATCGCAGGTGCGAACACGTGGACGACCCCGTCCCGACGACGACCGCATCGTCCTCCGACCGGGCCGGCGTCCGGCGGCCGCACCGGGAGACGTGGTCAGGAACCGAAGCGGTTCTCGACCTGGAGGTTCCCATGACGACGACCGTCCTGGAGGTCCTCGGTCAGCAGCGTCTCGCACCCGGCCCGTTGCGCCGCTCGGACGATGAGCGCGTCGAAGATCGACAGCTGGTCGGAGGCGGCGAGGTCGGCGGCTGCGACGACGAGGTCACGATCGGTGTCCACGACGGGAACCCCGCGAGCGTCGTGACGATCTCGTTCGCTGCCCGTGCGGACAGTCCGAGCCTCCGTACGCACGAGGCGTGGGTTTCGATGAGCACCTGGGTCGAGAGCACGACGTCGTCCCGGCGGGTGTCGATGAGCGACGCCGCCGTGGCGCGCTTGGCGGGCTCGGATGCGTCCAGGGCGTACACGATCACGTTCGTGTCGAGGAAGATCCGCGGCGTACCCATCAGACGGTGAAGCGTCCGAGGTGCAGCTCGTCCCGCGACCACGGCTCGACCGTGCCGGCGTGCTCGCTCGCGAGCGCGAGGAACGTATCCGCGGGGTGGCCGGATCCGCCGGCGCCCGCGTGCCGCTCGAGTTCGGCCCGCAGGACCGCGTTGACCGAGGTGCCTGCCCCGCGGCGCGGACCCGGGCCCGGCGCAGCACATCGGGATCGACGGCGATCGTGAGGTTTGCCACGGGATCAGTGTGACACGGGACCCGTGCAACACGACGATGGTGGTTCGGTGCCCGGCACATCGCGCCCCGCCCGTCGGTCGATCGGAGTGTGCAAGACGCGATTCGACGAGCGTGTGCGTTCGGTCTGGTTCTCGCGGTGTTCGCCGGCCGCGCGCCGGCGGCGGTTCCCGCGGAGGGCCCCACGCCGGTGCCACCTCCGATCACCGTCGATGTCCTCTCGTCGCACACCGGGGAGGCGGTCGACTGGGGCGCTGATCGGAATCGGATCGTCGCGACCGGCCCCGGTGACAACACCGACGGGAACATCCGTGAGGTGTTCGCGTTCGCAGGAGTGCCCGAGAGCGTCGACCACCAGACGTGCGCGGTCTGGGAGGACACCGCGGAGTCATCCGGGTCGCCTCGGGGAAACCGGCAGATGGGCTTGGCGTTGCGGGTCGCACCGGTCCGTGCAGGGGCGGGCGTGAAGGCGATCACCCTCACCCAGAACGTCTATGCCGGCGCCACGTGGAAGTTCTGGGTCGATGTGTGGTGGGTGGAGGACCCGACGGATCCCGAGTTCCACGGGGTCGCGTCGTTCGATCTGCTCCGGACCGTCGGGACCGGTGCCACCGCGGTGCCGCCGCCGTGGCACGTGTGTGCCCGGGTGCGTGGCGACGTGTTCAGTTTCAAGCTGTGGACGGGATCCGAGCCCGAACCGCGATGGTCCGATCCCGCGCGCGTGTTCTCGACCCGACTACCACCCGGCTGGGTGTACGCGGGACGGCCGGGCGGCTACCTCGGGCACCTCGGCGCGGGCGAGACCGCGGCGTTCTCGGATCTGCGCACACGCTCCCGGCCGTCTCCGACACCGCCGGCAGCCCCCGGCGTGGGACACCGTGCGCGACCGGCCACACCGGTGCTCGGTCGGCCCGGGTACGTCGGCTGATGGCGACCGTCGCGCGACGCACCGCGTGACGGGCACCTTTCGATGGTCCCGTTGGTCGAACCCGACATATGGGGCGTGTGCGCAATCGATGGGACGATGGCCGTGGTGTCCGTTGACGTGGTCCAGAAGGGTCGGGACGATGTGAACCCCGGAGCGTCGCCGGTCGGTTTCGACGCCGTCTACGCGGCGGAACGCACCGCGCTCATCCGGGTCGCCTACCTGGTGGTGCGCAACCGCGCCGTCGCCGAGGAACTCGCCCAGGAGGCGTTCATCCGCCTCCACGAGCACTTCGACGAGGTGCGGAATCCGGCCGGGTTCCTCCGCACCGCGGTGGTGCGCCTTGGGATCAACTGGCGGAATCGCCGGACGATGGGGCTCGACCGGGCCGTTCTCGCCGCCCGCATGGCCGAGCCGCTCACCGGCGAGGAGCCGGTCGCCATCGACGAGACCTGGCGGGCGCTCGGTCGGCTCGATCCCGACCGTGCCGCCGTGCTCGTCCTGCGTTTCTACGAAGACCTCCCCTACGCCGAGATCGGAGCGATCGTCGGGGCGAGCGCCGCGACCGTGCGTTCCCGGACCCGACGTGCCCTGGCCGACCTACGTGAGGAGTTGGAACGATGATGCGGCCCACTGAACTGGAGCTGAACCTGCGCGCGACCCTGATCGACCGTGCGGGCGACATTCCGGAGGACCCGTCCCCGCCGTTCGACCCGGGTGTGGTCACGCGCTTTTCGGGACGACCGGTCGACGGTGGTCCGTCGTCGGGCCACCGTCGGTGGGTTCGCGTGGTCACCGTCGCCGCCGCGGCGGTCGTGCTCATCGCCGGAATCGCCACCGCTGTGGGCCGCAACGGCCCCGTCGACCGCGTCGTCGGTGTCGCCGCCGACCCCGCGGACACGTCCGCTGCCGACGGCCGCGCGGTGCGGGTCGTCCCCGTCGGGCTCGACTCGCTGGACGGCCTGTTCGTTGCGACATCGGCCGAGTACAACGGACCGACGCTCGCAGATTCGTGGCCGGTGTTCTCCACCCGCGTCCGGCAGGCCGGTTTCGGACGTTGCCTGGTCGACGATGACCAGACCTTCACGCCCGCCGGCGACAGTGCGGCGTGGTCCACCGGTTCCGTGCGCAACAACACCCAGTTCCCGGACCTGGCGAAGCTGCAGGCGGGAACGTTCACCGACGGGGTGGACAACCCGGAGGGGGCCGACGCGGGATCGGGCGGCACCGGACGGGCCGGTGCGGCGCCCGACTGTGATGCGGGCACGGTCGCTCGCGCCCGAGCGGTCGCCGAAGCCACGGACGCCTGGACCGAACGGTGGGGTGCGGCGATCGCCGGCATCGACGCGGACCCGGACGTGGTCGCCGCCCGATCGGACTATGTCTCCTGCATGGACGATCGCGGGATCGAGGTCGTGGCCGGCGGATCCGGTGGCGTGGTCGCCGGCGACGTGTTCAGCTTGGCCGACGACGCCGAGCGCGACGGCGACACCGCCCGGGTGGCCGAACTCGCCGAATCGTACGGGGTCTGCATCGCCCCGGTCTCCGATGCCATGGACGACTTCCGCCTGGCGAAACGTGCCGGTTTCTACCGCGAGCATGCCGCCGACCTGGAGCAGTTGGCCCGCGACATCGACGACGTCGAGTCCCGGCTCGCCGCCGCCTACGGCCTGGCCCACCCCCACCCCCGCCCCTCCTGACGAACTTCGGGAGGGTGTGTGGGAAGAGCCGATACAACCTCCCGCAGTTCGACGAGGGATGGGGGGTGGGTGGCAGCCG
>CAZVFF010000122.1:5267-7277 GCA_964626395.1 uncultured Iamiaceae bacterium
CCCCCGCCCGCCCCCCCCCCCCCCCCCCCCCCCCCGCCCCCCTGGGGGGTGGTGGTGGGCCCCCCCCCACCACCCCCCCCCCACCCCCCACGAGGGATGAGGGGTGGGTGGCAGCGGGGGAGTGACGGTCCGGCGGCTGCGATCCGTCGTCGAACCAACCACTAACCTCGGGATGTTTGTGAATCGGCTCGAGTGAGGAGTGTGAACCGTGCCGGCGACCGTTGTCGTGGGCACCCAGTGGGGCGACGAGGGCAAGGGAAAGATCACCGACCTCGTCGCCAAGGAGATGCAGATGGTCGTCCGCTACCAGGGCGGCCACAATGCCGGTCACACCCTCGTCGTGGACGGGGAGACCTTCGCTCTCCAACTGGTGCCCAGTGGAGTCCTGTACGACCACATCACCCCGGTGCTCGGCAACGGGGTCGTCGTCGATCCCCGCGTCCTGATCGCCGAGATGGATGCGCTCGAGTCCCGTGGGGTGAGTTGTGACCGGCTCATGGTGTCGGGGAACGCCCACCTGATCCTGCCGTACCACACCGAGATCGACCGGCTTTCCGAACGCCGCCTCGGCAAATCCAAGCTCGGCACCACCCGCCGGGGGATCGGTCCCGCCTATGCCGACAAGGCGTCCCGGGTGGGTCTGCGGGTCCAGGACCTGTTGGACCCGAAGATCTTCCGCGCCAAACTCGAGGTCGCGTTGAAGGAGAAGAACGCGATCCTCGCCAAGGTCTACAACCAGCTGCCGTTGGATCTCGAGGAGATCGTTGCGGAATACCTCGAGGTGTGCGCCCCGCGGATCGCCCCGCACATCGGCGACACGGTCTCGTTGGTGCACGACGCGTTGGAAGCCGACCACGGGGTGCTGTTCGAGGGCGCCCAGGCGACGTTCCTGGACCTGGACCACGGCACCTACCCGTTCGTGACGTCGTCGAACCCGGTCGCCGGTGGCGCGTGCGTGGGCGCCGGGGTGGGTCCGCGGCACATCGACCGCATCATCGGGATCGCCAAGGCGTACATCACCCGGGTCGGTGTCGGCCCGTTCCCGACCGAGTTGCCGATCTCGGCCGAGGCGATCGGCGGCCTCGACGCCGAAGGCGCCGACCCCGCGGACCTGGCCATCGGCGACTTCATCGTCGAAGAGGGCCACGAGTACGGCGTGAACACCGGTCGCCGTCGCCGCCCGGGCTGGTTCGACACGGTCATGATGCGTCACGCCGTACGACTCAACTCGCTCACCGAAGTGGCGCTCACCAAGCTCGACCTGTTCGACACCTTCGACGAGATCGAGGTGTGTGTCGCGTACGACGTCGATGGAGAACGCACCACGGATCTGCCGTACCACCAGTCGGTACTGCACCGTGCCGTGCCGGTGTACGAGACGTTGCCCGGTTGGAACGCCGACCTTTCGTCGGTCGGCGACGTCGGTGAGCTGCCCGCCGCAGCCGCCGACTACATCGCGTTCATCGAGGACCAGATCGGGGTACCGGTCACGATCGTGGGCACCGGCCCGGGACGTCGTCAGTACGTCGACCGCGGGGCGACCGCGGCATGAGGGGTCCGGCGTGAAGGTCTGTGTGGTCGGATCCGGTGGGCGCGAACACGTGCTGGCGTCGGTGTTGTCGCGTGACTCCGAGGTGATCGTCACCCCCGGCAACCCGGCGATGCGTCGCGCCACGGGCCTGGACGGTGCCGGTGCGATCACCGTGACCGACCTGCCACCCGAACAGATCGACGCGGACCTGTTCGTGATCGGACCGGAAGCCCCGCTCGTGGACGGCCTGGCCGACCGGTTGCGTGAAGCCGGGCATCTCGTGTTCGGACCCGGTGCGGAAGGGGCCCGCCTGGAAGGCTCCAAGGCCTACATGAAGAAGCTCCTGGCCGAGGCCCGGGTCCCCACCGCCGGGCACCGCGTGTTCGAATCCGCCGACGACGCGATCGCCCACCTGGACGAGGTCGAACCGCCGTACGTGATCAAGACCGACGGTCTGGCCGCCGGCAAGGGCGTGCTGG
>CAZVFF010000123.1:0-7226 GCA_964626395.1 uncultured Iamiaceae bacterium
CCCGGGTGGGCGGCATCCTGGCCGGGATGGATGTGCGGTACGTGCTGCAGCCCCGCCAGGCCGTGCCGTTGCCGTACCGGTCCGATGCACACCGTCCTCCAACCAGGCTGCTCGACGCGTTGGACGACCAGCTCGACCTCGCACGCGTGTCGGCGAACGACGCCGTCGTGGTGTACCGCAACGAGGCCTGGGAACCCGGCGCCCGGATCCTGCCGGCCGACACGGCGGTGGGGGACACCCTCGCCGACGCGCTCGACGCCGTCGACGGCGAACCGGTGGAGGGGCGGATCGACCCGTCGGGGACGTCGACGTTGACCGTGCCCGGGCCGGGGATCCTCACCACCGGGCAACCCGCGGATCCGTCGTGGCGGCTCACCGTGGACGGTGACCGTGCCGAACCGGTCACGTTGTGGGGCTGGGAACAGGGTTTCGAGGTGACCGCCGCGGGGGAGGGGACGTTGACCCGCTCGGGTTCCCGACGTCCCGTCGTGGTGTTCGGTATGGCCGCGCTGTGGCTCGTGGTGATCGGATTCTGGATCGGGGGGCGTCGCCGACCGGGTGACGACCTGGTGCCCGACACGCCGGACTCGATCGGCGACGGCGGTTCGCTGGTGCGTCTGGACACTTCGGACACCGAAGCCGGGGCGGTCGAGGTCGAGGTCGAACAACTCGAGGTGGAACCCGTCGAGGCCGAACCGGCGGAGGACGCGACCTCCGGCGACGGGGAGGAGCCCGACGGGTCCGGGCGGGCCGACACCGGCGAGGACGAACCGTGACCGGCACCGCCGTCCCCACCCGGATGCACCGTGCCGGCGTCGTCGCACTGCTCGTCGTGTGCATCGTGGTCGCGGCCGTCGTCGACGGTCCCTCCCGGGAGCGCACACCGGTGCGGATCCCCGACCAGGTCACCGTCGACCCGATCGGTGCCGCGACCTTCGCCGACCCGTCGCGCACCCTGCGCGACCGGTCGATCCCGGTCGCCGCGGCGCGGGGCGCGGCGTCGGTCACCTGGTTCTGCGGCGGGGGGCCCGTCCGCGGCACCACCGTCGTGTTGACGAACCGTTCGGACCAACCGCGTCGGGCGCAGGTCTCGGCGACCGTGTCCGACGGTCCGGTCGTCGTCCGTGACGTCGACCTGCCGGCTTCGTCGAGCGTCGATCTGCCCGCCGGGTTCGCCGGCGACGACGGCACGTTCGCGGCAACCATCGAGGCCCGCCACGGTGACGTGATCGCCACCCAGCGGGTGACCGGCGAGGACTCGGTGACGACCGCGGCGTGCGCCACGGCGTCGTCGGAGTCGTGGTACTTCGCCGAAGGCGACACCGGCCGGGGCGCGACCGAGACGATCGCGCTGTTCAACCCGTTCGACGAGTTGGCGACCGTCGACGTGACGTTCCTCACCGAGGAGGGTTTCCGCCGACCCCAGGCGACCCAGGGGCTCGCGGTCCCCGGCCGGACGGTCGTGGCCGTCGACATCGGCGCGGTCCAGGATCGACGCACCGACCTGGGCGCGGCGGTGACCACCCGTGCCGGTCGGGTCGTCGCGTGGCGTCACCAACGGTTCGACGGCTCCGGTGAGGACCTGCCCGCCGGGGCGCCACCCCGGGGCGTGTCGGTCGCGCTCGGCCAACCGGTTCCGCTGACCCGGTTCGCGTTGCCCGGTGCGGTGGCCGGCGAGGGCGTGAACCCGCGTATCGTCATCGCGAACCCCGGTGCCGAACCGTCGACCGTCCAGCTGCACTTCTCCCTGGATGATCCCGCCGAGAACGGCGAACCGCCGGACACGACCGTCGAGTTGCTGTCCGGGGCGGTCGAGGTCATCGAGGGTGACGCGTTGCGATCCGTCCCCGAAGGCGTCGCTTTCAGCGTCACCGGACGGGTCGTCGACGGTGGCGCCGTCGTCGCCGAGCTGTGGTTGGACGGCGCCGAACCGGCGCTCGGCCACGGTGCGTTCGCCACCGTCGGCTCGGGTCTGGCCGCGCCCGAATGGGTGGCCCCGGTCGGCCTGGTCGATCCGGTCATCGACCAGCTCGGGGTGCAGGCCGTCGCCGACGACGTGCGCCTGGAACTCTCCTGGTTCGCGGACGGACGGGTCCACGACATCGACACCGACCTCGTCGTCCCGGCGGGTGAACGCGGCACGGTCGATCTGGCCGGGATCCTCGGTGACGACGCCGGCGCGACCGTACTGGTGCGGGCGAACGGGCCGGTCGTGGTGTCACGACTGCAGACCGGTCCGGGTGAGAAGGGACTCGTCTCGTGGTTGGCGGTACCGGTGGCCGGCGGGTTCGTCGACCCCTGAGCCGACGCCCGAGGTTGGCTCGGCACGGACCGCGCGGACAGACTGCCCGGTGTGATCCAGCTCGTCGTCGCCGTGGCCATCGTCGTCGTCGGCGTCGGTGTCGCCTACTGGGTGCGGCGTCACGATTCGGGTTCCTTCGCCCGGGGGGAACGTTGGAGTGTCCCCGCCCAGATCGAGCGTGGTGACTTCGTCGAACCGCACACCCCGCGGATCGTGATCGTGTTCTCCTCGCAGACCTGCGATGCGTGCGCGACCACCTGGGAACGCCTCGGTGAACTCGTCGGCGACCACGTCGCGACCCAGCTGGTGTCGTACCAGGACCGTCGTGACCTGCACGACCGCTACGGCATCGACGCCGTCCCGACACTCATCGTCGCCGACCTCGAGGGTGTCGTCGAACGGTCCTTCGTGGGACCCCCGTCGGTCGAGGAGTTGACCGAAGCGCTCGCTTCGACCTGAAACCTCCGGGGCCACCGGACCGGCCCGACCGCCGCCGGACGGTCCGGATCGGCCCGTCGACCTCCGAATCAGCCCGGGCGCGATCAGCCCGGTGACGTCAGCCCGGTGATGTCAGCCCGGTGATGTCAGCCCGGTGATGTCAGCCCGGTGATGTCAGGCCGGTGGAGGGTCGGTTGCGGCGCCGCCGTGACGGTGCCGAGCCCACACCGGACGGGGATCGGTGGACTCCGCATCTTCGGTGGAGGCCGCCTCGGGTGTCGCGTCGTCCCCGCGGGACGTGCCCTCCGACGGTGTCCCGGGAAGCGCCGCCGCTCCGTTGCCGGCCGGGGCGGGCCCGGGGTGGACCGGTGTGCCACCGCCGCCGTCGCCACCGGAACCGGGACGCCCCAGTTCCACCAGACGTTCCACCTCGGGGCCGTCGATCGTCTCGTGTTCCAGCAGCGCGCGGGCGATCAGATCGAGGCCGTGGCGGTGTTCGGTGAGGATCTCCACGCACATGGTCTCGGCTTCACGCAGGATGCGTTCGACCTCCTCGTCGATCACCCGGGCGGTCTCGTCGGAGTACTTCTTCTGCTGGCCCAGTTCCTCGCCGAGGAACACCTGGGAATCGCTGGAGCCCCACGCCATCGGGCCGACCCGTTCGGACATCCCGAACTCCTTGACCATGCGCGTGGCCAACTCGGTGGCCTGCATCAGGTCGTTCGCCGCGCCCGACGAGGACACCCCGAACACCAGCTTCTCGGCGATCCGGCCGCCCATGGCGACCACGATCCGGTGCTCGATGAAGTCCTGTTCGTAACTGTGGCGGTCCTCGGTGGGCAGCTGCATCGTCACGCCCAGGGCCATGCCCATGGGCAGGATCGTGACCTTGTGCACCGGGTCGGCCTTCTCCAACACCGCCGCGCACAGGGCGTGACCGCCCTCGTGGTAGGCGGTCAGTTCCTTCTCGCGGTCCGACATCGCCAACGACTCGCGACGTTGGCCCATCAACATGCGGTCCCGGGCGTAGTCGAAGTCGAGCATCGTCACCTGGGAACGGTCCTGACGCACCGCGTGCAGAGCGGCTTCGTTGACCAGGTTCGACAGGTCCGCCCCACTCATCCCCGGGGTACCCCGCGCGATCACGCTGACGTCGACGTCCGGGTCGATGTCCTTGCCCTTGGTGTGGACGTCGAGGATCGCGACCCGTTCCTCGAGTTCTGGCAGGGGCACCACGACCTGCCGGTCGAAGCGCCCGGGGCGCAGCAAGGCCGGGTCCAGGATGTCGGGCCGGTTCGTGGCGGCCATCATCACGATGCCCTCGGTCGCTTCGAAGCCGTCCATCTCGGCCAGCATCTGGTTGAGCGTCTGTTCCCGTTCGTCGTGGCCGCCACCCAGCCCGGCGCCGCGTTTGCGGCCGATCGAGTCGATCTCGTCGATGAAGATGATCGCCCGACCCATCTTGCGGGCCGACGCGAACAGGTCACGCACCCGGCTGGCACCCACGCCGACGAACATCTCCATGAAGTCCGAACCGGTCACCGACAGGAACGGCACGCCGGCCTCGCCGGCCACTGCACGGGCGATCAGCGTCTTGCCGGTCCCCGGAGGGCCGACCAGCAGCACGCCCTTGGGGATGCGCGCCCCGATCCGGGCGAACCGGTCCGGGTGTTTGAGGAAGTCGACGACCTCGCGGATCTCGGTCTTCACGCCGGTGTAGCCGGCCACGTCGTCGAAGGTCGTGCGCGGCGAATCCGAATCGTAGGTCTTGGCCTTGGACCGGCCCACCGACATGATCCCACCCATCTGGCCCGACGACCGGCGCATGAACCAGAAGATGAACAGGATCGGGATCGCGAAGATGAACAGGTACGGCAGCAGCGCCAGCAGCATGTTCTCGCCGGGCGTCGTGGTCGAGAACTTCACGTCGTGCTTGCGCAGCGTGGCCAGATCCGACTCGGGGAAATCGATCAGACCGGTCGTGGTGAACGACCCTCCGGCCTTGTAGGTCCCGTCGATCTTCCCGTTCGCGTTGTTGAACTCGACCTTCTCGACCTTGTTGTCCATGACGTCCTGCATGAACGCCGAGTAGGCGATGTCCTTGCCGCTGGAACCCGAACCGAACGCGTACACACCGACGACCACGGCGATCACGCCGAGCAGCACCCAGATCATCCATTTGGGCCAGCCCCCCTCGGCACGGTTGCCGGAGGGGCCGCCGGGCCCGTCGGAGGGCCGCCGCGGAGGGGGCGGTGGGGGCGGTGGGCCTTGCGCGGGCATGATCCCAGCGTAGTGGTCACCGACGCGGGAACCTGCCTCGGCGACAAGGGTATTCCGGCCCGTTCCGCCCCGGTACGGGTAGCCTTGGTCGCCATGCAACGTCACTGCGCGCGGCCCGGTTGCACGAACCGGGCGACGGCGACGCTCACCTACGACTACGGCGCCGGCACCGTGTGGATCGATCCGCTCTCCGAAGAAGCACACCCGATGACCCACGACCTGTGCACCCGACACGCCGACACGCTGGGCGTTCCCCGTGGTTGGTTGCTCCAGGACCGGCGTGCGGCGGCTTCCCCGCTGTTCTCCGAACGCCCTACCCTGGCCGGCTGAACGCTGTAGACCCGCGAGGAACCCCGTGTCGAGCGAGACAACGTGACCGGCGCCGCCGGAGGATCGACGCCGCCCCCGGCGCCGCCGCCGTTCCGCGGGACGAGGACGTCGTGGGGGATCTCCGACGCCGTGTGGGGTTGGGTCACCGCGATCGTGCTGGGTGCCGTGCTCGGCGGGGCGATCGTCGTGGCCGCGGGGTACGGCGACGAAGACCACGACGCGTTGCCGTTGTGGCTGTTCGCGGTGACCCAGGTGCCGTTGTGGATCGGTCTGGCCGGTGCGCCCCTGTGGGCCGCGTTCCGTGCGGGGAGCACCGTGGTCCGCGAGTTCGGGTTGCGGTTCCGGACCCTGGACGTGCCCGTGGGCCTGGTGATCGGCATCGCATCCCAGTTCGTGCTGGTGCCGTTGATCTCGTTGCCGTGGCTGGCGCTGCTCGGCCGTTCCACCGACGAGCTGTCGGCCCCGGCCCAGAACCTGGTGTCGCGCGCGGAGGACCCCTTCGGTGTGGTGCTGCTGGTGGTGATCGTCGTGATCGGCGCCCCGTTCGTCGAGGAGCTGTTCTACCGCGGTCTGCTGTTGCGGTCCCTGGAGAAGCTCGCACCCGCCTGGGTGGCGATCGTGGGTTGCGGGGTGGTGTTCGGCGCGTCGCACTTCCAGCTGTTGGCGTTCCCCGCGCTGGCCGCGTTCGGCGCGTTGCTGGCGTTCCTCGCCTGGCGGACCGGGCGGTTGGGGATGGCGATCTCCGCGCACGTCGCGTTCAACGCGGTGACCGTCTGGTCGTTGTTGACGTGACCGCCGATCCGGGCACGCCGCCGGCACCGATGCGACCCGTGGAGGTGGGACCGTGACCGGCCCCGACGACCACGACGCGGCCGACGAGTCCCTCGACGATCTGCTCGCCCCGGTGCGGATACCCGAAACCGCCGGTTCCCACCCGCCCGTCGGGGTGCCCGCGGACCGACCCGTCCCACCCGACACGGCCGCTGACGTCGCGGTGGTCACCGATGACACCGCCGAAGCTGCCGGACCCGCCGGCGACGTCGACGACCCGGTGACCGGCGCGACACCCCGGTCGGGTGGCTGGGACGACCTGGTCGGCCCGGTCCCCGTGGCCCGGGCGCTGCGAGATGACCTGCCCCCGCTGGAACCGGGTTGGGACGCCACCCGCACCCGGTTGGTCGCCTGGGCGCGCAGGGTCGTGCACCAGCCGTTGTCGTCGTGGGTGACCCTGGTGGTGGTCGTCGCCGCGAGCGTCTACATCCTGTCGACCCTGCACGTCGGTCTGCTGTTCCGCGACACCACCCCCACCGGCGGCGACATGGGCGCCCACGTGTGGGGCCCGATGTACCTGATGCGCAACGTGCTCCCGAACCTGCGCTTCACCGGCTGGACCCCGGACTGGTACGCCGGGTTCCCCGCGTTCGGCTACTACATGGTCGTCCCCGCGTACGCGATCGTGGCGATCACCAAGGGCCTGTCGGTGTTGGCGGCGATCCCCGCGGTGGCGGTATCGGCGGCGATCGGGGTGTCCGGGTTCGTGTCCAGACGCATGTTCGCCGCACGCAAGGTGCTGGTGGTCGTCGGCGTGATCCTGGCCGTCCTCGTCGTCCCGGTGCCCTACAACATCGCGTTCAAATGGGTCACGGTGATCGGCCTGGTCACCATGCCGGTGTCGGGTTGGGCGTTCGCGAAACTCGCCGACCTGCGGTTCCCCGCCCCGCCGTTGTTCGCGGTGACGGCGATGATCTTCGTCTACAACCGCGAACCGCTGGTGAAGTACCCCTCCACCGGCGAGTTGATCGGCACCGGCAACATCATCGGCGGCAACATGCTGTCGACGATGGCGGGGGAGTACTCGTTCTCGATCGCGCTGTCG
>CAZVFF010000124.1:0-5920 GCA_964626395.1 uncultured Iamiaceae bacterium
CCTGAGCTCGTTCGACGTCCGAGACGTTCCGTGGGGACCCCGCCGCGAGGCGGGGTCCCTGCGCGTTCGTCGGGCGTTTCAGTACCGGTAGGTGGCGGCGATCTTGCCGCCACCGGCGACGGCGGACTCGGCGACGGTGTAGACCTCGCCGCCGTTGCTCAACGTCGCCGTCGCGGTGCCCTCCAGTCGGACGAACCGTCGGGACACGTCGTCGCCCGGGCTCTGGTCCAGTTGGACGACGGGTGGGCTGGCGGGTGTTCCGTCCTGCCATTCCCACGGGTCGATCGCCACGAACAGCGTTTCGACGCGCCCCTCATTCGCCGCCGCGGCGACCTCGTCGGGGTCCGCGGACGCCTGCCCGGTGCCGTGCAACGCCTCGAACCGTGCGGCAAGGGCCTCGCGTGCGTCGAGAAAACCCTGGGCGACGATCGGCCACGCTGCGGCGTGGACCGCCTCGAGGTCCAGTTGGTCCGGGTTGTGGTCGACCGACTCCGCGGTGAGGTACGGGTAACGGGCGACCTCCCGGTACGCGGCGGTGGCCCGGTCCAGTCCGACGAGCACCATCGGGACGTGCTGGTCGGCCAGGTACTCGTGCAGTCCGTTCGCGACCTGACGGAAGAACCGCGTCGTCTCGTCGCTCTTGAAGCTGTCGTCGGCGGCACCGTGCCCGTAGAACACCGCGGGTCCCGATGACCCGCCGCGCAGCGACCGGGCCATGGTGTCCGAGCGCGGTTCGGGCGGTTCGATCGCGTCGGACAGGGTCGTGGGGATCTCGTCGCGTAGTTCCACCTCGACCGCGCGGTCCCGGGTGGCCTCCAGCAGGCGGATCCGACGGTGGCTGACGGTGAGGATCAGGAAGTGGTCGCCACGTGACGTGGCGCGAAGGAGCGGGGAGATCGCCGGACGGCTCCCCACGGTGGCGACCTCGGGCACCGCGAACGGCACCCGGTGGACGTGCGACCAGCCCGGTTCCAGGTACACGGCCAGTCCTTCGCTCATGTACTGCCAGGTGATCGCGTCCGCCAACAGGTCCCGGGCCGGTGCGAGCAGGTGGGCCACCGCGCGGGGGCCCGTTCCCCGTTCCGTCAGCACGTCTTCCACCGCCGATACCAGGTTCTTGAACCGGACCGGGTCCACGGCGGTGTCGTTGCCGAACCGGTGGGTCGGCACGAACAACGAAACAGTGGAACCGGTCTCCGGCCGGGAGGCCAGCGCCACGAGGTCGGTGCCGGTCAACAGGTCCATGGGAGCTCCTTCCAATGGGGGTCTTGGTAGCTGATCCTACGAGCCGCCGGGATCGAAGCGGTCGAGACACTCGACGACCTGACGGTCGGTGATGGGTGAGAAGTCCCGATAGAAGCGTCCGACCGCGTCGAATCCTTCGGGGGTGGCCACCGCGATGTGGGAGTCCGCGACGTCGCCGATCCGTTCGGCCCAGTCGGGCGGTGCGACCGGCACGGCCAGAACGATCCGGCGCGCTCCTTCGGCTCGAGCGACCAGGCAGGCCGCCCGAGCGGTGGAGCCGGTGGCGACGCCGTCGTCGACGATCACCGCGGTCCGTCCCGCCAACGGGATCCGGCGCGTACCATCTCGCAGGATCCGCACCCGTTGTTCCAGCTCGCTGCGTTCCCGCCGTTCCACGGCGGCGAGCTCCTCGCCGCCGATCCGCGCTGCTGCCACGACGTCGGGGTCGATGATTCGCACGCCGTCCTCGCCGATGGCGCCCATGGCCAGTTCGGGTCGGCTCGGCACGCCCAACTTGCGAACGACGATCACATCCAGCGGCGCGTCCAATGCGGCGGCGACCTCGGCGGCCACCGGAACGCCGCCTCGCGGCAACCCGAGAACGACGACCGGTTCGTCCCGCAGGTGTGGCAGTTCCGCTGCGAGCCGTCGGCCGGCGTCCGCTCGATCCGCGAAAAGCATCTCGCTCCTTTCGAACTCCATCCTCTCATGGCGATGGTAAATTGGGGGCCATGATGGTATCGATCGACAAGGCGGGCCGGATCGTGATCCCGAAAGCCATCCGTGACCAGCTCGACCTCCACCCCGATGTGCCGCTGACCATCGACGTGGAGGGCTCGTCGATCCGGATCAACCGGACCGGCGACGCCGATCGTCCCCTGCTGTTCACCGACAACGGCCGCCCGTATTTCCCGGCGACCGGGGACGAGAGGATCACCGACCTCGACGTCCAGCGCATCCGTGATGGCCAGGTTCGCTGAGCCGTGACGACGCGGTACGCGGTCGACACGAGCGTGGCGGTCGCCTACCTGGACGCCGCACACAGCGCCCATGGGATCTGCACGGCCTACCTGCGGGACAGAGCGGCCGTCCTCGCCGGCCATGCGGCGTTCGAGTCCTTCGCCGTGCTGACCCGTCTGCCCGGCGCCGCCCGAGTCGGCCCGACCGATGCGGTCACGGGGTTGCGCGCCGCGTTCGGAGAACCGTGTTGGTTGAGCGGCGATGCCCGATCGAGTCTGTTCGCCAGAATCGGCACACACGGGTTGCGGGGCGGTGCGGTGTACGACGCCCTGGTCGGTGAAGCCGCACGCGCCGACGGACGGGTGCTCATCACCCGTGATCGCCGAGCCGTACCGACCTACCGGTTCCTGGGCGTGGACCACGTCCTGCTGGAAGGGTGAAAACCCGAGCCCTCGGCGAATCAATCGGTATGCTGGACAGTATGTCGAAATCGACTACCATCAAGGTGTCGCTGGCGACTCGTGACGCGCTACGGCGCCTCGCAGAACGCGACGGTCTGACCATGGACGCTCAGCTCGATCGCCTGATACGCGCGGAACGACGTCGCAGTATCGGTGCCGAACTCGCGAGCGGTCCGTTGACCGAACAGGAGCGTGGCGTTCTCGACGCCTCGGCGAGCGACGTTGCCGATGCGAGCCGGTGACGTACTGCTCCTCGATTTCGGAACCCCGGCACGAGGAGAAGCCGGATTCGTCCGGCCGGCCGTCGTGGTCACCTCGAACGACGTGCTCGCCTTTCGTCAGTTCGCCGTCGCGGTCGTGCCGTGCACGACCACCCGTCGAGGGTGGCAGACCGAGGTCGACGTCGAAGGGTTCGGGGTCGCGCAGGCGCACCTGGTCACGACGATCAGCGTGGACCGGATCGTCGAGGCGACCGGGGCGAACGTCGGCGCCGGTTCGCTTGCGCAGATCCGGGAGTTGATCGCCCATCTCCTGGAACTGTGACGTGGCGCTCGCCGGGCCATGAAGGGTGCGAGGCAGAACCCCATGGTTCTCGAACTGTCCGAACGTTTCGCCGTCGACGGCGTCGAGTTGGCGTGGGATCGATGGGGCCCGGACACCGGGACGCCGCTGGTGCTGTGCCACGGCTTCACGGGCTCGGCCATGGACTTCGCCAACCAGGTCTCGCACCTGGCCGCCCGGCGCCCGGTGCACGTGATCGATTACCGCGGTCACGGCCTGTCGACGAACACGAACCGTGCCGGTTCCTACGATTTCGATCGTCTCGCGGCCGACCTGACCGCGTGGCTGACCGAGACCGTGCCCGGCCCGGTCGACCTGCTCGGTCATTCGATGGGTGGACGCCTGGTGCTCCAGGTGGCGCTCGACCATCCCGGGCTCGTCCGGTCCCTGGTGCTGATGGACACCAGCACGGGACGGTTCACGACCGATCCGGCCACCGTCGAGATGATGCGTGGCTTCTTCGACGCCTTCGACCCGACCCGGGGCCTGCCGTCGTTCGTGTCCGCCGGGACGGGACCGGAACGGGAACTGATCGAGGCCGCACTCGAACCGGAGCTGCTCGCCGAACGTTCGGCTCGCAGCGCCATGTGCGACCCGTGGGCCTTCGAGGCACTCGGCCGACAACTCATCGCCGACGATCTGGTGTCGCTCACTCCGCGTCTGGGCGAACTGGCCGTTCCGGTCACGGTGTTGGTCGGGTCCCTCGACGAACCTCTGGTGCGTTTCGCGCCTGACATCGCCGGAGCCGTCGACGGCGCCCGCCTCGTCGTGGTGGACGGCGCGTACCACTCGCCCCAACTCACCCACCCCGACGAGTGGCGCGCCGCGATCGAGGCCCATCTGGATCGCGCGGACTGAATCGGATCCGGCACGGCCGATCATTCCGCGGCGCCGATGCGAGTCGTGATGGGAATCAGCCGGCGGCGGCGACATCGGTGTGGACGAAGTCGTCACCGACGAAAAGGTGATGCAACCAACATGTCGTTCCGAGGACCATCGCGTCCGTCGACGGTGATGAGAACGGGATGCATTGTTCTGGAGCGGATGTTCTAGTATCGGGGCGTGGCCCGCCCTCGACTCCATGCGATCGACGATCTGCTCGACGTCGCCGAGCGTCTCGCCACCGACGCCGACCCGGCCGGCTTGACCCTGCGGAGCCTCGCCGCGGAGGCCGGGGTGTCGAACGGGTCGATCTACCACGCGTTCGGCACCAAGGACGATCTGCTCGCCCGTCTGTGGCTCCGAGCCGCGAGCCGCCTGGGGGCCATCCGGCGGCAGGCGCCGAACCCGGTCGCCGGCGAAACGGTCCCGGGCACGGGGCCGATCGTGGCTGCCGCGCTCGCACCGGTGGAGCTGGCCCGCCGCCACCCGGCGAGTGCACGCCTGTTCTTCGCCCAGCGTCGTGACCAGTTGTTCTCCACCGACCTGTCCACCGCCGTCACGACCGAACTGATCGAGGTGCAGGAACGGTTCGTCCGCTCCCTCGTGTCCCTCGCCGACGCACGTTGGGGTCGGGTGGACCGGATCGCCGTCGACGCGGTCACCGTGTGCGTCGTGGACATCCCCACCGGGCTGCTGCGCCGCCCCCTGCTCGCCGGCGACCCGATCGACGCCGTGCTCCCGGCACGACTCGAGCGGGCCGTCCGTGCCGTTCTCACCCTGCCCCTCGAAGAAGAGGATTCCTGACATGCCCACCTTGGACCAACGCGACGGCGTCCACGTCGTCGATCTCGGTTCCGACGAGAACCGTTTCGGCCCGAACTGGGTCGACGCGGTCGACGGACTCCTCGACCGTGTGGAAGCCGACCCGGCGCCCCTGGTCACCATGGGGACCGGCCGCTACTACTCCGACGGCCTCGACCTGGAATGGATCATGGCCCACCCCGATGAACTGCCGGCCTTTCTGGAACGGGTGCACGGCCTGTTCGCACGCGTCCTGACCCTCGGTGTGCCGACCGTCGCCGCGGTGAACGGGCACGCGTTCGGCGCCGGGTCCATGTTCGCCATGGCACACGATTGGCGGGTCATGCGATCCGACCGTGGCTGGTTCTGCTTTCCCGAGGTGGACATCAACATCCCGTTCACCCCGGGCATGGCCGCGTTGATCCAGGCCAAACTCACCCCGCGTGCCGCCGTCGACTCGATGACCACCGGCCGTCGGTTCGGTGGTGTCGACGCGCGAGCCGCCGGTCTGGTCGACGACACGGCCCCCGAGGACGAGCTGCAGGCCGCGGCGATCGCCCGGGTGGCCGGTCTGGCCGGCAAGGACCCCGCGACCCTCGCCGCGATCAAGAACGGCATGTACGCGCACGTGGTCGACCGTCTCGGTACGCCGTCGCCGCCGCCCGTCTGACCGCGGACCGCCGGCAGCTCAGTCGTCGACGAACCAGTTCTCGATGCGATGGTGGTCCGGGCTGAACCCGTGATCGATTCCCCAGAGCACCGCCTCGACCCGGCTGTGCGCGTCGATCTTGCGGTAGGCCGAACGGATGTAGGTCTTGATCGAATTGATCGACAGGCACACCTGGTCGGCGATCTGCTGGTTGGAGTGCCCCTGGACGATCAACGCCAGGATCTCGGCTTCCCGTTCGCTGAGCCCTTCGGTCCTGCCCGGCCAGTCGAGGCCGACCGTCAGACGCCCCGCGGCGGGCGGGTCGCTGACGACGACCCGGCCGGCGTGGATCGCCTCGATC
>CAZVFF010000124.1:5930-7225 GCA_964626395.1 uncultured Iamiaceae bacterium
ACGCGCCAGCCGCGTTGGAGGTCGGCATAGAGGCGGTACTCGACGAGGTCGCGGGCCGGCAGCGCCTTCGAGAGATAACCCGTCGCGCCGTGGCGCAGGGCCCCCTGCACGAGGCGTTCGTCGAAGTTCCAGGTGTAGACGGCCACCGCGGTCGCCTTCGGGCTCCGGACGAGTCGGGCGAAGTCGTCGTGGTCGGTGTCGGGTTGGGCGAACGCGTCGTACAGCGCCACGTCCACCGGTTCGGACAGCTCGCGTGACGCGTCGAGTTCGACCACGTCGATCCGGTCGGCGTAGCCGTCGAACATGTGGGCCAGGCCGACGACCACGATGTCGTAGTCGTCGATCAACGCGACCGTCACCGGCCGATCGGATCGATCCACGGGCACGCAAGTTAGCCGACGGCGGTGCTGGTGAAATTCACCCCTACGGGTGAAGCCGTTCCACTGCCCACGGTGGTTCAATCGGAACGGCGGGCCACTCCGGCCCTGTCCGTCACATGGAAAGGCATGCGCCAATGGCGTTGATTCTCTGGCTTATCGCGGTGTTTCTGGTCATCGCCGGGATCGTCAACATCGCCCGACGGCAGGTCGCCGTCGGAATCGTGATGATCGTCGTCGGTCTGTTGGTCGGACCCGGCGGCGTGAGTCTTTTCACGTGAACGTGCCGGTGCCCGCGCACCGGCACCCGACCAGCCCCCGGAACACGGAACCCCCGGAAAACAGAAAAGGAATGCACATGAGCCGAACCGCAGACAAGGCCAAGGGTCGCATCGAGGAAGCGGCCGGTGATCTCACCGACGACGACAAGCTGAAGAAGGAGGGGAAGGCCGACCGCGCATCGGGTGAGCTGAAGGACAAGGTGGAAAAGGCCAAGGACTGGGTCGAGGACAAAATCGACGATGTGAAGGACCGCATCGGCTGAGACCCGCCCCACGGCACCGTCGACCGTTCCGTCCCCGTCCCGATCCGGGACGGGGGCGGTTCGCGTCCGGGCCGGCCCGATGCGGACCCCGGGCCCGGGCCACCTCGCCGACTTGGTGCGGACACACCGGGGTCGGTACGCTGTACCTCCTGTGCTTGGACCGGGCATGTCCCGGTGCTGCCCAATCGAAGTCTGTACAGGCCGGGCGTGACTGCGACGCCGGAACCGTACAGCGAAAACTCAACCACGCTCCGCTTCGGGCCTGCCCGGCGGAGCGTTCGCATGAACGTCCCGCCTCCGGGTGGGAGAACCAAGGAAACCGAGCCTCATGGCAACGAAAGCAATCGTCGGCGAGAAAGTCGGCATGACACAGA
>CAZVFF010000125.1:0-7183 GCA_964626395.1 uncultured Iamiaceae bacterium
GATCGACGACCTTGGTGGACCGCGCAGCTACGAGCACTACCCGTGGGGGTGGGCCTGGGCCGGCAACACGCCGTTCAAGTTGTGGAAACGGTTCACGTGGCTGGGCGGAGTCCGTACGCCGCTGATCGTGCGGTGGCCCGCCGGAATCGCCGAGGCCCAGCGGGGCACCGTGCGTTCCCAGTTCGTGCACGCGGTGGATCTGGCACCCACCGTGTTGGACGTGACCGGGGTGGATCGCCCCGCCGTCGTCGACGGGGTCGACCAACGCCCCCTCGACGGGGCGAGTTTCCGTGGGACCTTCGACGACCCGGACGCGCCGGCGCCCCGGAACTCGCAGTACTTCGAACTGCTGGGTTCACGGGCGATGTACCTCGACGGGTGGAAGGCCACCACCGACCACGTGGGCGCACAGATCAGCATCGAGAAGGAACTGGTGACCGGATCCCACGACTTCGACGACGACACCTGGCACCTGTACCACGTCGACACCGACTTCGCCGAGGTTCGGGATCTGGCCGTCACCGAACCCGACAAGCTGGCCGAACTGCAACGCGCCTGGTGGGTCGCGGCCGGCGAGAACCAGGTGCTGCCCCTGGACGACACCTTCACCGGTCGGGCACTTGCCATGGACGGCAACCCCTGGCCGGCGGGCCTGTCCACCCGCTACCGGCCCGGTGGGTCGCCGGTGGCCGAGGACTTCCTGCCACCGATGGGCCCCGGTTTCAGCCTCGTGGCGTATGTCGAGGTCCCCGACGCCACCGCAGAGGGGATCGTCGTCGCGCTGGGGGATTGGAACAGCGGCTGGGGTCTGTGGTTCCGGTCCGGCCGACCGACCGCGCACATCCGCCTGTTCGGCGACCCCCACGGGGTGACCGCCGCCGAACCGTTGGAGGCGGGCGAACACGAGATCGCGCTGGAGTACCGCCGGCGCACCGACGGGGGAGGACCGGTCCGGTTGTTCGTCGACGGCGCCGTCGTCGGGGCGTTCGACCTGCCGATCGACCTGCCGTTCCGGTGGCAGATCGGCGGAGCCGGACTCCGACTCGGCCACGACGCCGGCCTGCCCCTGGACGACGCCTACCACCCCCCGTTCCCCTTCACCGGGCGGGTCCGCCACGTGGACCTGGACAGCCACGCGCTGTCGCCGCCCGACATCGACGACACCCACCTGCACCGCCTGCTCTCCCGCGAGTAGCGACACCACTACTGTTGCACCGTGCAGGTCGCCGGTGGGAGAACCCACCCGCCGAGCATCGTGACGATCGGAGCAGACACACGACCATGCCGGCCAGACGTCTCGCGACCCTCCGACCGGGCCTGCGTTGGCACACCTCGAAGCTGTGGAGCGACCTGGTGCTGCGCCGGGCCTTCGGCGCACTCGGCCCGGGATCGGTGGTCATCGCGCCACGGATCCTGCGGGGTGTGGAGCGTATCCACATCGGGGCCGGCTCGGTGATCCACGACGACGCGTGGCTGCAGTGCGAGTCGGGTCACCCCGGACGTCTGCTCATCGGCGACGACGTCTACGTCGGGTTGCGGGTGCACCTGCACGCCGTGGACGACATCCGCATCGGCGACGGCTGCACGTTCGCCGACGCGGTGCTGGTCAACTCGGGGCGTCACGCGGTGGGGGATCGGGACCGTATCGAGGCCGCCGGCAGAATCACGATCGGGGACGGCGTGTTCCTCGGACAGAACGTCACGGTCCTCGGCGGCGTCGAGATCGGTGCGGGCGCGGTCGTCGGTGCCGGCGCGGTCGTGACCCGCGACGTTCCGCCCGGAGCGATCGTCGGCGGTGTCCCGGCCCGCCCGCTGGGCTCGACCCGGGACTGATCCGGTGACCCGACCCCGCCGGCACCGCCCGGACGAACCCGACGACGAACTGGTGCACCCCGCCGACCTCGCTGCCTGGCGGGCCCGCCAGGACGCCCGCCGCCGGGTGCGCGGATGGCTGGCACGGACCCGTGACCGCGTGCCACCGACCGGCGTGCTCACCGGTGGCCCCGACGCCCGGGTCCTGGTCGCCCTGGACGCCGACACCCCCAGCAACCGGGCGGCCCTGTTGGAACCACTGCGGTTCCTCGACCCGGACACCGTCGCCGTGTTCGCGCCCGGACCGGTGCCAGGCACCGCCGTGCGGGGCGCCACGCGGACGGCGGCCACGGTCGACGAGCTCGCACGATCCGTGCCGCGGGTGCACACCGTGGTGTCCGCCGGGGGCTACCTGCCGATCTCGGGTCTGGCACACCGCTTCATCGAACGCGTCGACGGGCGCACGTTCGTCGTCCAGCACGGTGCGCTCACCCCGTTCTCGCCACCGCTCCCCCCGGCGACGACATTGTTGGCGTGGTCGGCACCCGACGCGGCGTTCTGGACCCGCACCCGCGATGACGTCGCCACACGGGTCGTCGGCAGCCAGCTGGCGTGGTCGGCGACGATCGACCCGGCACCACCGGTCGACCCGACCGCTCCACCGGTGTTCCTGGGACAGCTCCACGGAACCGAACTGCCACGGGTCGACGTGTTGCGGATCTCGCGTGACTTCTGCCGTGCCACCGGGGCCATCTACCGCCCGCACCCGTCCGAACGGGACAAGGTGTCACGTCTGGGCCATCTGGTGCTGCGCACGGCCGGGGTGGGCTTCGCACCGACCGACGTACCCGTCGACCGGGTCGACGCGCCCGTGGTGGGCATCTTCTCCAGCGGTATCATCGAAGCCGCCGCAGCGGGCCTGCCCACCTGGGGACACCACCCGGATCCCCCCCGGTGGATCCTCGGGTTCTGGGAACGCTACGGCATCGCCCCCTGGGGCGGTGACCCCACCCCGCCACCGCCACGACCGGACACCGAACCCGCCGAAGCGGTCGCCCGGATCGTGGGTACGCCGATCGGAGACCCCTGATGACGACCGACACCGGACTGCCCGTGGTCGCTTTGGTGGGCCGACCGAACGTGGGGAAGTCCACCTTGATGAACCGCATGATCGGCCGCCGTGAAGCGATCGTCGAGGCCACCCCCGGGGTGACCAGGGACCGCAAGGAGGTCACGACCGAATGGGCGGGACGTCCCTTCGTGGTGGTCGACACCGGCGGCTGGATGCGCGGCGGGGACGCTCTGGACGACAAGGTCTCCGCGCAATCCGAACGCGCGGTGGCCGACGCCGACCTGGCGTTGCTGGTCGTGGACGCGACCCTCGGGCCCGGCGACGACGACGCCGAGATCGCGAAGCTGTTGCGGCAACGTACGGGTCCGGTCCTGGTGGTGGCCAACAAGGTCGACGACGCCCTGCACGAGGGGATGATCTGGGACTTCCTGGCCCTGGGGCTGGGCGAACCGGTGGCGGTCTCCGCGTTGCACGGACGCAACGCAGGCGACCTGCTGGATCGTGTGGTCACCGAACTGGACGCCGTGTGCGGACCGCCGACCTTCGAGCACGAACCCGATCCGGACGCCTCGGCCCGGGAGACGTCCGGTGACCCCGACGCGGCGCGGGTGTTCTCGGTCGCCCTGGTGGGTCGACCCAACGTGGGCAAGTCGACCTTGTTCAACCGGATGACCGGCGAGGACCGCGCGGTGGTCCATGACCTGCCCGGCACGACCCGTGACACGATCGACACGGTGGTCGAAACCCCGGACGGGCCGATCCGTTTCGTCGACACCGCCGGGATGCGGCGCCGGAGTCGGGTCGACCACGGAACCGAACGGTTCTCGGTGGTGCGCGCACTGGCAGCGGTCGACGCCGCCGACATCGCACTGCTCGTCATCGACGCCACCGAAGGGGTCACCCACCAGGACCAGCGCCTCGCCGAACGCATCGACGCAGCGGGGTGTCCGGTCATCATCCTGTTGAACAAGTGGGAGCTGCTCGACGCGGAGGGCCGGGCCGACATCACCTCCCAACTGGCGCGGCGTCTCGCGTTCCTGGGGGACGCGATCGTGCTCAAGATCTCGGCGCTGACCGGCAAGGGTGTGCACCGACTCATCCCCGCGCTGGCCGAGGCGGTGGGTGCCTACCGCAGCCGCGTCCCGACCCGTCGGGTCAACGAGGTCGTGGCGCTCGCCCAGTCGGCGCACCCGGCCCCGGGTGGGGCCCGGGTGCTCTACGCCACCCAGGTGGCCACCGACCCGCCGACCTTCACGTTGTTCGCCAACCGGGAGCTGCCCCGGACGTGGTTGCGGTATCTGGAGAACACCCTGCGCGATGAACTCTCGTTGGGCGCGACGCCGGTCAAGGTACGCGTCCGGCGGCGCACGTGAGCCGTCTGGCGCGCGTCGCCGGATCCACCGTCGCCGCCGGCAGTGCGGCGTACCTGGCGGTCCGCGGTTGGCGGCGCCGCCGCGACCGCGGACGGAGCCCGTCCATTCCGGTCGCGACAGGTGGCCGATCGGGTCGTACCGGGGAGATCACACGGACCGCGCGCCGCGTCGGGGTCTCCTACGGGGTGCACCAGGCGCGACGCACGTTCGCGAGTGCCGGGGAACGCGAACGGCTCGACACCGAGTTCGCGATCTCCAGCGCCGAACAGGTCACCGAGACCCTCGGCAACCTCAAAGGGGTCATGATGAAGCTCGGCCAGATGGCCAGCTACCTGGACCTGGGCCTGCCCGACGAGGTTCGCGAGGCGTTGGTACCCCTGCAGGCCGCGGCACCGCCGATGACCCCGGAGCTGGCCACCACGACGCTGCAGGACGCGTTGCGGATGTCGATCGGCGAGGCGTTCGCCGAATGGGACCCCGAACCGATCGCCGCGGCGTCGATCGGCCAGGTGCACCGGGCCATCACCGTCGACGGTCGGGCGGTGGCGGTCAAGGTGCAGTACCCGGGTATCGCCGAGGCGATGGCGTCGGATCTGGAACACGCCGATGTGTTGTTCACCGCGTTGGGATTCCTGTTCCCGGCCCTGGAACGCGGCCCCCTGGTGGCCGAACTGACCGAACGGTTGTCCGAGGAACTCGACTACGTCACCGAGGCACGCAACCAGCAGATGTTCGCGGACCGCTACCGGGACCACCCCCGGATCCGCGTGCCCGACACGGTGCCGGAATACTGCAACGACCGGGTCCTGACCAGCGATCTGCTGACCGGTCGGACGTTCGCTGAAGTGACCGACGCGCCGCGGGCCGAACGCGACGCGGTCGCCGAGGTGATCTTCCGGTACGTCATGCGTTCCCTGTACCGCATGGGGGTCTTCAACGGGGATCCGCACCCGGGCAACTACCTGATCGGGGACGACGGTCGGGTCGCGTTCCTCGACTACGGGTTGGTGAAACACTTCACGGCCGGCGAGGTGGAACTGTTCGCCGCGATGCACCGTGCGATGGTCGACGAACGGGACCCGTCCGCGTTCCGGCGGTTGCTCGTCGAAGCCGGGATCGTTCCCGATGCGGTCCCGGTGGCCGACGAACGCCTCCACGAGTACTTCTCGGGTTTCTACGAACTGCTCCTGGCCGACGGGCCCACGACGGTGACCACCGGGTTCACCACCGGGATCGTGAGCCGCATGTTCGACACCGACGGACCGTTCGCGGACATCCAGCGCCACATCAACGTGCCTCCCGGGTTCCTGATGATCCAGCGCATCAATCTGGGGTTGTACGCGCTGTTCGCACAGCTGGAGGCGACCGCGGACTGGCGGGCGATCTTCGACGACATCGTGCCGTGGCGCGACGCCCCACCGGCCACACCGATCGGTGTCGCCGAAGCCGAATGGCTCGCCGCGAACGGAGAACAGGGGCCGATCACCCTGCCGTGATCGGCCGCGGCGAGGTACGCTCGCCGACCCATGGGTTTCTTCGTCCTGTCCGTCGTCGCAGCGGCCTGTGCGGTCGCCGCGCTGTTCTGGACCCGTTCGGCGCTGGTGCACCGTCGGGCCTGGCTACGGGCCGAACGCGAGTACGGGGCCGACTCGGACGCGGCGGTGCTCGCACGCACCGCGTTCCGCAAGGAGGTCCACGCGATGGCGGTGTACGTCGCGTTGCTGGTCGCCACCGGGATCGGCCTGGTGCTCAAGACCCGCAGCGCGATCTACGCGTTGTCGCTGGTGCTGATCCCGGTCGGGTTGTCGCTGGCGTTCTCGCGCGACTTCCTGCGGGCGGTGCGCCTGTCGGCGGAACGCTTCACGATCGAACGACGTGCGGTCGAGGTGCTCACCCAGGAACAACTCGCACCACGGGCCTGGGCGGCGCGCCTGGCACCCGAGGAACTGCCCGAGTTGGCCGGCTTCGAACTGGGGCGGGTCTACCAGGCCGGCACCGGCATGATGGCCGGCGACTTCTACGACGTGTTCCGGGTCGCGCCCACCCGCGTCGCGGCGGTCATCGGTGACGTCACCGGCCACGGCATCGAGGCGTCGATCACGGCGTTCCAGGCCAAGTACCTGTTGCGGGTGTACCTGCGCCAGTTCCGTGACCCGGGCCAGGCCCTGGAGGAACTGAACCGTCAGTTGTCCACGTCGGAACGCCTCGAGGAGTTCATCTCGTTGATCGTGGTCGTGTTCGACACGGCGGCTTCGACGTTGCGGTACGCCTCGGCCGGTCACCCCGCGGGATGGTTGTGGCACGACCGGGAGGTCCGGCCCCTGCGGGCGACCGGGCCGCTGTTGATGCTGGACCCCGACGGGACCTACCTGAGCCGGGAGGTGCCGATGACCGAGGACGACCTGGTGCTGTTGTACACCGACGGGCTCGCCGAGGCCCGCAACGGCGAGAACCTGTTCGGCGAGGAACGGATCGCGAACATCCTGCGGCGGGACCCGGGCGCGGAACCCGGTGTGCTGTGCAAGTCGCTGCTGGAATCGGCCCGCGACTTCGCGGAATCCGGCCTCACCGACGACGTCGCCATCCTCGCGGTGCGCCGACGATGACCACGACCCCCGAGGACCCATGACCGACCGCGAAGACGACCCGCTCACCACCGCGCTCGCCCGCGCCGTTCGAGGCAACCTGGCCCGCTCCGCCGAGAAACTGGCGAAGCAGAACAAGTTGTTCGTCCGCGACCGCATCGCGTTGCTGTGCGACCCGGACAGCTTCGTCGAGGACGGCCTGCTGGCGAACGCCGCCGCCGAGGACCTGCCCGCGGACGGTGTCGTCACCGGGGTGGGACGCGTCGACGGCCGCCACGCGGTCGTCGTGGCCAACGACCCGACCGTCAAGGCCGGCTCCTGGGGCGCGCGGACGGTGGAGA
>CAZVFF010000126.1:0-7034 GCA_964626395.1 uncultured Iamiaceae bacterium
GAACGGGTGCACCGGGTCGGCCACGACTGGAGCGCCGCGGTCGTGTGGCAGACGGCGGCCGACCACGCGGAGCGGCTCGCCACGATCGTCCCGGTGTCGACGCCGCACCCGGGTGCGCTCGCCCGGTCGATGGTGCGCAGCCGGCAACTGCTGCAGTCGTGGTACATGGTCGCCTTCCAGGTCCCGTGGCTGCCGGAGAAGCTCCTGTCGCGTTCCGGTTCCGCCCGGGCAAGGCGGATGTTCGTCGATGACGGCCTGTCCGAACCGGCCGCCGCAGCAGCGGCGGGTCTGCTCACCGACCCGGAGGTGGCCCGGGGGATGATCGGCTGGTACCGGGCACTGCCGTTGGCGGCGCGCAACGCGAACGCAACGGGCACCGTCGACGTGCCGTGCGTGTACATCTGGAGCGACGGCGACCACTACCTGGGCCGGTGGGCCGCCGAACACACCGCCGAACACGTGACCGGGCCGTACCGGTTCATCGAGGTCACCGGGGGGACCCACTGGTTACCCGACACCCATCCGGGCCGCATCGCCGACGCGGTCACGGCGATCGCGGCGGAGAACCCGCCCCTGTGACGCCGGGGGGCCCGCCCCGACCCGGGTGGGCGGGGCCGGGCCACTGAACGGTCAGCGACCGGGGAATCGGCCGGTCAGTGGACCGGTGCGGGGATCCCGGGTTCCACCGCGATGTGGTTGTACAGGTCCGGCTCGTAGCGCCAGCCTTCGACGGATCCTTCCGGCGGGGTGCGCATCGCCGCGCCCTGGTCCGAGAACGTCCACTTCCCGTCGTTGTCGATGGCGTGCCAGTACGACCAGAAACCGTTGTACCAGCACTCGGGATAGCCCCCGCTCGGGAAATCGTCGATCGTGCAGATCGCCGCACCCTCGAACCCGGGGACGCTGCCGACGACGAAGCCGGCGTTCTCCAGCGCGGTCCAGCCGGTGGCCTGGGGGCCTTCGGCGCACTGTTGCCGGATCGTGCCGTCGAACAGCGCGAGATCGACCACGACGGTGACCCCGTCGGCGCCTTCACAGGCTTCACCGACGACCTCGGCGAACACGACCTTCGCGTAGGTGGTCGATCCGAACGCGAGCACACCCTGGGTGGTGGCGAACTGCACCGCACCATCGGTGCCGGCCATCCAGCGGATCGCGCCGGTCTTGTCACCGGAACCGGTCGGGTACTGCAACGACCTGATGAACGTCGCGGCTTCATCGGCCTTCTCGGGTGCCCACACCCGCATGCCCTGCGCGGCCAGACCCGTGGAGTTCGCGTTCGACACGGTGTCGCTGTTCGACGCACCCCAACCGCCGTCGGCCAACTGTCGGTCCACGAGGTAGCCGTAGGCGCCGACGATGGCCTGACCGCGGCCGTCGAAGTCGACCGAACCGGCCAGCGCGGTCAACGCGAGGCCGGTCGCGTCGGGGGATTCGAACATGCAGGAACCCGACGAGAACCCTCCGTCGGGGCACTGCTGCGCGGCGAGCCACTCGCCGGCCGCGGCCGGGGCACGCCCCGGCGTACGCGAAAGTGCGAGGATGCCGAGCGGCTGGGTGAACCCGCTCGCGGTTCCCAGGCGACCGGCGTTCGTGCCGGACGTGGCCATCGAGTCACGCAGCATGGCCTCCAGGTCGAGTCCGGCGAAGTCGTTCACGTCGCCCCGCATCGCCTGGACGGCCAACATGACCTTGGCACCAGCCCCGGAATTGAAGTACCCGCTCGGGTTCACGTAACCGGGGGTCACCGCCTCGAGGGCCTCGAGTGCGGATTCGGCGACGGGTCGCTGATCGCCCAACGCGGCGAGACCCAGGACGGTGTCGGCGAGCATCCCGCCGGTGTAGCCCGAGCCGTTCGATTCGTAGTCGGCTGCGATCCAGGCCGCCGCAGCGTCGGCCGCGTTCTGGTTCGCGGGCAGCGTCGACAACGACGGTTCGGGTTGGCATGCAGCCAACACCGCGACGACGCCGACCGCCAGAACGGCCGCGCCGATCCGACGACGCAGGAGACGGCGCACACGGCCCGCCCGGATGGATGATTCGGTTTGCATGGTTCAGCCTTTCGATGACGGTCCCGGAGCGAGGCTCCCGTCATCGGAACGGACCACCCCCATGCGAGGGACGGTCGTGTGCCGGCGCCGGGCTCCACGTCCGTTCTCCTCGACGGAATTGATGGGAGCCGCATCACGACCCCCGGGTATTCCGACTCGTCGACGGCGCCACGGAGAGCGTCACCGACCTACGGCTGCGGGACAGTGCCGGGATTCGACCGGCTTCCCCCAGTGGGTCGCGTTGCTGCGGGCCGGACCATAGCCTCGGCCGTCACGCACGACGCAAACCCGACCCGGGTTGACCGTCCGACACACCGGGGTGCTACGTTGCGGCCGTCGCCACAGGGAACGCCGGTGAAACACCGGGGCTGTACCCGCAACTGTGACCGGGAAGTGACGTCCCCACGAGTACCACGGCTCATGCGAGCCGGAAGGTCGGGACCGAGCGTCGATCCGGAAGCCAGGAGACCTGGAACGACTTTTATCCGATCTCGACGCGGGAGTACGTCACCCATGGCCACCGATTCGGCTGTTCCGACACGGCCCCCCTCGCCCCCTCGGCGAGCGCGGGTGGTGCTCGCCGCGGCACTCGTGCTCACCGTCGCGACGTTCGGCCCTCCGGGTGGTTCGTCACCGGCACGTGCCGCCGCACCCGGCGGCGCGGCGGCGGCAGCCGGCTGGTTGGCCGACCAGCTCGACGACGGTACCTACCGGAACCCGTTGGCTTCGGGGCCCGACCACGGAATGATGATCGACGCCGTGTTCGCGATGGTCGCGGCCGGTCGAGAAGACCTCGCCGAACCGATCGTCGAGGTGCTCGACGACCGGGGCGGGGCGATCCGGTTCGCCAGCTACGTGTCGTTCCTGCCCGGCCAGGACACCGACCGGGTGTCGGGTTCGGTCGCGAAACTGCTCGTCGCCGCGGAGGTGACGGGGCGTGACGTCCACGACTTCGGGGGCCTGGATCTGGTCGCCGAGACCCGGGCGTCGGTGATCGACGCCGGTCCCGAGGCGGGGCGCATCACCGACCACGGCCCGAACATCCCGCTGAACAACTCGAACACCTTCGGCCAGGCGCTCGCGGTCATCGGCCTCGCCGGTGCCGACGCGCGTTTCGACGACACCGTCGAGGCGCTGCTGCGCCAACAATGCTCGTCCGGGTATTTCCGGATCTTCTTCACCAAACGCCCCGACGGCTCCCCGACCACCTGTGACCAGGGCGCCACCACGGGTGGGTCGCCGACCGACGGTGACGCCACCGCGATGGGTCTGCACGCGTTGCTCGTCGCTCGATCGGCCGGGGCGACCGGACTCGACGACCCGATCACTCGAGCCGTCGGCTGGTTGCAAGCGAACCAGGACCCGTCCGGTGGTTGGGGCGGTGGGGTCTCGACCACCGCGCCGAACACCAACAGCACCGGGCTGATCGTCCAGGCGCTCGCGGCTGCGGACGCGGACCCCGCGGTGATCTCCCGGGGTGAGGGTTACCTGGCCTCGGCGCAGGTCGGGGATGCCGACGCGTCGACCCCACTCGGCGCCGACACCGGCGCGATCGCCTACACCCCGGCCGAGCACGATGCGGCCCGAACGACGGGCATCACCTCCCGGGACACCTGGATCCGGGCCACGGCACAGGCGTCCCTGGGTCTGTCACAGGTCGGTTTCGCCGAACTGGTCTCCGGCGAGGTCCCCGAACCATCCGGACCCACGACCCCGAGCCCGTCGACGTCCACCGCTCCCTCCACCGCTCCCTCGTCCTCGACCGTCCCGACGACAGCGGCCACACCGTCCGATCCGGGCCGGACCGGGCACTCCACGGTCGCGGGCAGCGCGCCCGGCAACGTGCGGGACCGGGGTCGTTCCGACGGCGGGACCGGTCGCGGATCGAACGTGAACGCACCGGTCCGTTCCGACACGTTGGCCGGGCGCAGCCTCGCGCACGAGGTCGGGCCGACCGCAGCACGCGACCGCTCGTCGACCGGGTCCCGTCGCGCCACGGCGGGCGATGCCGGTGTCGGGACCCACGACCGGGCCCGGGGCACCACGGCCGGGTCGCGTCGTGGATCGTCCGGGACCGCCACAGCCCTCGACGCCGAGCACCCCACCAATGCACCGGCGACGCCGGGCGGACCGGATTCCCGTGGGCCTTCACCGATCATCTGGGTCGCCGGGATCCTCCTCGCCTCGGGCATCGGTGCCGGCGCGTTCCGCCTGGCCTCCCGCGGTGGAGCGCCAACGTGAGGCGGGTCGGCGTCGCCGTGGCGACGGTGGTCATCCTGGCGACGATCCCGGGTGCCCCGAACGCCGGGGCGATCGACCACGCCAAGGGTCACGCGGGTTTCTGCCGGACCGCCGATGGCGTGACCGTCGTCGTCGACTTCCAACAACTCGGTGGCCCCACGATCGTGCGGTGCAACCCGCAACGGAACCGGGGAACCGGTCTGGACGCCCTCGAAGGCGCCGGATTCCAGATCGCCGGTGTCCAGCGTTGGGGGAAGGCGTTCATCTGCCGGATCGAGAACCGGCCGTCGGCGACCGAAACGCTCCCTGTCACCGGCAACCCCGGCTACCGGGAGAACTGCGTGGACACACCACCGGCCGCCGCGTACTGGTCGTACTGGCACGCCGGCAACAACTGCCCGTGGTCCTACAGCCAGTGGGGCGTGAAGAACCGGGACTTCATCCCCGGCGGGTTCGAGGGGTGGTCGTTCTCGTGGAACGCGACCGCCGACGCGAACCCGGTTCCGCGGATCGCGCCGGTCCGCCCGGGCACCGAGGGGCACGGGTGCGGCACCGCCGAGGAACCGGGGCCATCCACAGACCACCCCGGCGAACAACTCGTCCCGGGTCGTGGGACCGCTGCGCCACGGTCGAACCCCTCGGCCGGTGTCCCCCGTGACGGCGGGGGCGGATCCGCGGGCTCCCCCCGAACCGACCACGCCGACCCGGCCACGGCCGCGCGACGGGAACCCGGACACGACGACGACACCGCGGCCGGTCGGGACGATGACCGGGATGGTACGACGACGACGGACCCGGCCACGCTCGACGGGGACGACCCCGACCCCGGCGACGCAACCGCCCGTGGCGCGGGCGTCGACCCGGAGGCGAACGTGGCCTTCACCGGCGGCGAGGACGCACCGGACGTACGCGACGTCCTGCGTGACGAGAGCGGCGCGAGTCCGTCCGCCCCGTGGGTGGCCCTCGGCGGGATCATCGTCCTGGCCGGGATCGCGGGGTGGGTCGAGGGACGACGGCGACGACGTCGTACGAGCTGACCGTGACCGTCGACGACGCAGCCCTCGCCGTTCGCGACATGCATCGGCGCGGCGTCATGTTCCTGCCCCGGGACCTGCACCCGGCCGCGTGGTGGATCTGGGCGACGGGCCTGGCCGTGGCCGCCGGTCGGACCACGAACCCGTTGCTGTTGGGACTGACGATCGCCGTCGCGGCGATCGTCGTCGTCGCCCGCCGCTCGGACGCGCCCTGGGCGATGTCGTTCCGCATGTACCTGATCCTGGGGGTGTGGATCATCGTGTTGCGTGTCGGGTTCCGGATCGTCTTCGGCGGCGGCGAAGGCTCGACGATCCTGTTCACCCTGCCGGAGATACCGCTGCCGGAATGGGCCGCCGGGATCCGTCTGTTCGGTCCGGTGTCCGCCGAAGCGCTGCTGGGCGGTTTCTACGACGGGTTGCGTCTGGCCACGATGGTGATCTGCCTGGGTGCCGCGAACGCGCTCGCGAACCCGAAACGCCTGCTGAAGGCCCTGCCGTCGGCGTTGTACGAGGTCGGCACCGCGGTGATCGTGGCGTTGTCGGTGTTCCCCCAACTGGCCGAGAGCGT
Organism: uncultured Iamiaceae bacterium; assembly: GCA_964626395.1. GTDB lineage: Bacteria > Actinomycetota > Acidimicrobiia > Acidimicrobiales > Iamiaceae > JAFDWI01. The sequence goes on from CAZVFF010000126.1 coordinate 5,895, forward strand.
GCAGCGGGTGCGTCGAGCCCGGCGACTTCGTGGCGGCGACGGCAAACGGATGGGTCTGTTGCGTTCGGTGGCGATCCCGGTGTTGGAGGACGCGCTGGAACGTTCGTTGCAGCTCGCCGCCTCGATGGACGCCCGCGGCTACGGACGCGCGGGGGCCGCGAGCCGGACCACACGATTGGCGACCGGGGCGCTGATGCTCACCGGGATGTCCGGGGTGTGCGTCGGCATCTACTGCACCATGGACGGCTCCACACCCCGCCTGCTGGCCACGCCGATGCTCATCGCCGGTGTGGCCGTCGCGCTGTGCGGGTTCCGGCTCGCGGGGCGCCGGGTCGAACGGGTCCGGTACCGCCCGGACCGGTGGCACGTCCCCGAGGTGCTGGTCGCCACGTCCGGTCTGGCGGTCGCGGTCGTGCTGTCGGCGAGTTCCCGGGTGGATCCGACCAACCTGAACCCGTCGCTGATCGACCTGTCGCTGCCGACCCTGTCGTGGCTGCCGATGATCGGTGTCTGTCTGGGTTTGGCCCCCCTGATCGTCGCGCCGTTGCCCGCATCGCCGTACGCGGGACGACCCGGAACCGACGAGGCCCGATGATCGAACTCGACGACGTCGACTTCTGGTACGACACCGACGATCCACCGATCCTCGAAGGCATCGACGTGTCCATCGGCGAGGGCGAACTGGTGCTGGTCGCCGGGCGGACCGGTTCGGGCAAATCCACCCTGTTGGGTACGTTCAACGGGCTGGTCCCCTGGTTCACCGGCGGCCACCTGGACGGCGACGTGCGGGTGGCGGGAACCTCCACCCGGGCCCGACCGCCCCGGGAGTTCTCGCACCTGGTCGGCCGGGTCGGCCAGGACCCGCTCGCAGGGTTCGTGACCGACACCGTCGAGGACGAGCTCGCCTACGGCATGGAACAACTCGGGGTCGACGCCCAGGTGATGCGGCGTCGGGTGGAGGAGACCCTGGATCTGCTGGGCATCGCCGAGCTGCGACGCACACCGCTACGGATGTTGTCGGGAGGCCAGCAGCAACGGGTTGCGATCGGGTCGGTGCTCACCATGCACCCGCCGGTACTGGTGCTCGACGAACCCACCTCGGCGTTGGATCCGACCGCCGCCGAGGAGGTGCTCGCCACC
>CAZVFF010000127.1:0-7021 GCA_964626395.1 uncultured Iamiaceae bacterium
GGCCCGTACGCCCACGGCCGCGGCGATGGCGGCGCTCACCATGGACCACCTCTCCGGCGGCCGCTTCATCCTGGGGCTGGGCGCCTCCGGGCCCCAGGTGGTCGAGGGTTGGTACGGCCAGCCGTACCCGCGGCCGCTGGCCCGCACCCGGGAGTACATCTCGATCATCCGTGACGTGCTGCGACGGGAAGGCCCCGTCGTCCACGACGGCGAGCAGTACCAGCTGCCGTTCACGGGGGGCGCGGGTCTCGGCAAACCGCTCAAGTCCACGGTGCACCCGATTCGTGCGGACCTGCCGATCATGTTGGCCGCGGAAGGGCCCAAGAACGTCGCGTTGGCAGCCGAGATTGCCGACGGGTGGCTGCCGTTCTGGTTCTCACCCAAAGCCGACGCGTTCTACCGCGAGGCGCTCGCCGAGGGGTTCGCCCGCGACACCAGCCGTCACGGCGGCCTCGACGGTTTCGAGGTGGTCTCCACGGTGCCGGTGATCATCGGGGACGACATCGAGGCGTGCGCCGACTTCCTGCGCCCGATGCTCGCGCTCTACATCGGCGGCATGGGCGCCAAGGGCGCGAACTTCCACTACGAGGTGTTCGCCCGCCTCGGCTACGAAGCCGAATGCGCCCGCATCCAGGACCTCTACCTGGACGGACGTAAGGACGAGGCGGTCGCCGCCGTGCCCACCGTGCTCGTCGAGGACGTCGCGTTGATCGGCCCGACCGGGAAGGTCACCGAGGAGGCCGAGGTGTGGAAATCCACGGTGATCACCACCGCGCTCCTGGGTGGCCCGGCGTTCCAGTTCGAACAGATCGCCGAGATCCTGGCCTGAGGCTCGCCTTCCGCGGTATGCGACCCGTTCGCCGTCCGGGTGACGGCGGACGGGTGGGTTGCCGCGCCGGCTCCCGGTGACACGAGTCCGGGACTCCTCCCGCCGCCACCCGGGCCGGTCCCGCCGTTCGCCTCGTCGCGGCGTTCCCCTCCGGGACCGGGAACGGCGAAGGAACCGGGCCGGGCCTGCGCCCCTGTCCCTGTTCATCACGACCCCTGCGGCCGCCATCGTGGTCCGGCTGCTCGTCGACGTGTTCGACCGGAACCGACGGGTTCAGCTCGGACCGGTCGTCCGGCCCAGATCGGCCGGACAACCCAAGGCCCGGGACAACCCCGTCGCCGCGTCGCGACACATCCGCCCCAACTCGTGCAGCCGCACCCGCTGGTTCCCGGCCGGAACAGCGCGCCCGTCGGCGGCCTCCGAGGCCCGGGCGCTCACGTTGATCGCCGCCACGATGCGACCGTGATGGTCCCGCACCGGGGCCGATACCCCGACCAGGTCGGCTTCGAACTCCTCGTCGACGACCGCGTACCCACGTGCGCGGGCCTCGACGATCCGTTGCCACAGATCGAGGGGTCCGTGGACTTCCGCTTTGGGCCCGGACGGATCGAAGACGACGTTCGCGAATCGTTGCTCGATGAACGCGTAATCGGCATCGCACAGCAGTACCCGCCCCGCGGAGGTGCAGTGCACCGGCACGATCCGACCCTCCCAACCCCCGGCACGGAACCGGTGCGACAGCGCGGGGGCGGTGGCCGCGGTCACCACGCCGGTGCCCGCGAGCACACACAGGTGCACGGTCTCGTCGATCTGTTCGGCGAGCGCCTGCAGGTAGTGCGGTGCGGTCTGCAACAGCCGATTGGGGCCCGCGCGGGTCGCCAGCGTGAAGATCTCGCTACCCAGGCGGTATTCGCGGGTCGACGGGTCCCGTTCGACGATGCCGACCGCTTCCAACGCGCGCATCGCACGGGAGACCTGACTCTTGTCGCGTCCAACGGCGTCGGCCAGATCCATGACCCCCATCCCGGTCGCCTCCAGGGGGAGCGCGGCCAGGGCACGCAAGAGCTCCAGGTCTCGGACCAATCCACCACGGGACACCGGGGTGACCATCCGGCGAACGTACCAGGGAATCTCCCCTGGGGCGATGGCCCTCTCATTTCCAGCAACCCGTCTTGTCTGTCGGCGTCAGTTCGCCGAAGGTGGAGGTCGGGGTGGGGAGCCGGGAACGACCGAACCGGGGGAACCGTGTGAAGATCACCGCTGTCCGTCTCGACCATCTCCGCCTACCGCTCGACCCGCCGTTCGCGGCGGCATGGGACCCCGTCCCCCGTGACCGGTTCGACGCCACCGTCGTGTCGGTCGACACCGACGAGGGCATCACCGGCATCGGATCCGGCGACACGATGCGCGGGTTCGACGCCTTCGCCCACCTGTTCGTCGGCGAGGATCCCCGTGCGATCGGCCGACACGTGCGGACCCTGGAGACGATCAGCTACCACTCGTCACGGTTCTGGCCCCTGGAAGCCGCCCTGTGGGACATCATCGGGCAGGCCTGTGGCCAACCGGTGTACCGGCTGTTCGGCGGCGTCACCGACCGCATCGCCGCGTACGCGTCCTGTGGGCAGCGACGCACCCCGTCCGAACAGGCCGAAGCGGTCCTGGCGATCCGCGACGAGGGTTTCCGGGCCGTGAAACTACGCATCGACCGGGACCGTGTGGCCGAGGGTCTCGCCGCGGTGCGTGCCACCCGGGACGCCGTCGGTGACGACCTGGCGATCATGGTCGACCTGAACCAGGGTTGGCGCATGCCGGGTGACACCACCCCCGCGGGTGATTTCCCGCATGCGCGGCGCATCGCCGCGGAACTCGCCGAACTGGACGTCACCTGGATCGAGGAACCGCTCCCCGAAGGCAACCTGGACGACCTGCGGGCCCTGCGCCACACGACCGGGATGCGGATCGCCGGCGGGGAGATGATCCGTACGTTCGCTCAACTGCTCGACACGATCGAAGCCGATGCGCTCGACGTCTACCAGCCCGACGTCGCCTTGGCGGCCGGCATGTCGCGGACCCGCACCGCCGCCGAGGTCCTGTTGGCCCGCAACCGTTGGTTCACCCCGCACACCTGGACCAACGGTCTGGGGTTGTTGGCGAACCTGCACGTCGCCGCCGGGGTGGGTGGGGGACCGTTCATCGAGTTCCCCTACGACCCGCCCGGCTGGTCGTTGGAACGTCGCGACTTCTTCCTCGCCGAACCGGTGCGGGTGGACTCGGACGGCATGGTCGTCGCCCCCGATGAACCCGGACTCGGCGCGGAACTGGACCCCGCAGCCGTCGAACGTTTCCGGATCGGGACATCGGCGTGAACCGGATCGACCACGCCGGATGGCTGCAGCGGGCGGCGACGACCCCCACGAACGGCGACCTGTTCATCGATGGGGAACGACACCCGGCGATCAGTGGGGAGACCCTCGCCGTCCGTTCCCCACGCGACGGCGCCGAGATCGGACGGATCGCCGCCGGCGGCGCGGCCGACGTCGACCGGGCCGTGCGGTCCGCCGCCGCGGCCTTCGCCGACCGACGCTGGGCCGGGATGGCGCCCCGGGAACGCAAACGCATCCTGGGGGACTGGGCCGACGCGATCATGGCGGACCGGGAAACCCTCGGGTTGCTCGACGCCCTCGAGGTCGGCAAGCCGATCGCCGAAGCGCTGCGGGTGGACGTGCCCTCCACAGCGGCGTGCATCGCCTGGTACGCCGAGGCGATCGACAAGACCTACGGGCAGGTCGCCCCGGTCGGCGACGCCGACCTGGCCATGATCACCCGTGAACCCATGGGGGTGGTCGGTGCGATCGTGCCCTGGAACTACCCGCTGATCATCGCCGCCTGGAAACTCGCACCGGCGCTGGCCACCGGCAACTCGGTGGTCCTCAAACCGGCCGAGGAATCGAGTCTGTCCACCCTGCGCCTGGCCGAGCTGGCCGTCGAGGCGGGTGTGCCACCCGGGGTGTTCCAGGTCGTCACCGGGCGGGGGGCCGAGGCCGGTGCGGCGCTCGCCGAACATCCCGCCGTGGACAAGTTGGCTTTCACCGGATCCGGACAGACCGGGCGCAGCCTGCTCGTCCGGGCGGGCGCCTCCAACGGCAAGACCGTCAGCCTGGAACTGGGTGGCAAGAGTGCCCACATCGTGCTGGCCGACTGCGCTGACCTCGCCGCCGCCGCCGACGCGGTGGCCGCCGGGATCTTCTACAACGCCGGACAGACCTGCAACGCCGGATCCCGCCTGATCGTCGAGCGGCCCGTCGCCCGGGAGTTCGTGGCCGCGGTCGTCGAGCGTGCCGAGGGGATCCTTCCGGGCGACCCGCTCGATCCGGCCACCGAACTGGGGACGCTCGTATCGGACCGGCACCTCGATCGGGTTCGCGGGTGGGTGGACCGGGCCGTCGACGACGGTGCCGACGTCCTCGCCGGTGGGCGTGCCGTCGAACCCGTACCCGGGGGTGCCTACCACCTGCCCACCGTGCTGGCCGGGTTGGGCAACACCGCGGCGATCAACCGTGAAGAGGTGTTCGGTCCGGTGCTCGGGGTGCTGGTCGTCGACGGAGCCGACGAGGCCGTGGCGGTGGCCAACGACTCACCGTACGGACTCGCCGGTGGGGTGTGGACCGCGGATCTGGCCACCGGCCACCGGGTTGCCCGCGACCTGCGGGTGGGCACCGTGTGGGTCAACACCTTCGACGCCACCGACGTCATGTTGCCTTTCGGGGGGTTCAAGGCGTCCGGGCACGGCCGCGACAAGTCGTTGCACGCCCTCGACGCCTACACGCACCTGAAGACCACCTGGATCCACCATGGCTGACCCGCGTGTCGCCGCCATCGGACCCACGGGCACGTTCACCGTGGAAGGCACCCCCCGTCTGGTCTTCGGCCCGGGTCGTGTCGCCGCGCTGGCCGACGAGCTGCGGGCGCTCGAGCCGGCGTCGCTGCTGGTCGTCGCCGACCCCGGGGTACGTGCCGCCGGTGTCGTCGACCGGGTGCTCGCCGCCCTCGCGCCGAGCGGGCTGCCCACGACCGTGTTCTCCGCGTTCTCACCCGGTCCCTCGCTGGCCGAGGTCACCGACGGGGTGCACGTCGCCCGGACCCTGACCGAACCGGTCGTCGTCGCCGTCGGTGGGGGATCGTCCATGGACGCCGCCAAGGCGATCGCCCTGGGCGCCACGAACGACGTGCCCGTCGCCGACCTCGACGGTGCGGCCGACACCGTGGCCGGCCTCGGACTCCTGGCCGTGCCCACCACGGCGGGGACCGGATCGGAGACCAACGGGTTCGGGGTGCTCACCGACCCGGACCGGGCCCGCAAGATCTACGTCGGCAACGCCACGACCGTGCCCGTCGCGGCCGTGTTGGACCCCGCCCTCACCCTGGGGGTGCCCGCTGCGGTGACCGCCGCGACCGGCATGGACGTGCTCACCCACGCGCTGGAATCGTTGGCGTCCCGCAATCCGAACCCGGTCGCCGCCGGGATCGCCCTGGACGCGGTCGCCCTGGTCGCCGCCAACCTGCCCACGGCTGTTGCGAACGGATCCGACCTGGCGGCCCGGTCCGCGATGCTGTTCGCCGCACACCAGGCCGGTCGGGCTTTCGCCTCCACCGGGCTGGGCGCCGCCCACGCCATCGGCCACGCCCTGTCCAACCGGGTCGGCACCCCCCACGGGTTGGCCCTGGCGATGGTGTTGCCCGCGGTGCTGCGGTTCAACCTGCAAACACGAGCCGAGGCGTTCGCGGCCGCCGGTTCGGTTTTCGACACCGTCGACGGACGTCCCGGCACCGGCTCGACCGAAGCCCGGGCGCACGGCCTGGTGGACCGTGTCGCCGCGTTGTCGACCGCGGTGGGCACCGACCGCCCGTTGGGCAGCGTCGGGGTCACCCGGGATCTGGTCGACACCCTGGCCGCCGATGCCGTGGACGACGCCGTCATCGACAACAACCCCCGCGACGCCTGCGTGGACGATGTCGCCGCGATCATCTCGGAGTGCCGATGAGCGCCGCACCGGTCCCCGTCACCGAACTCGACCTGCCCGAGATCGACCCGTACCGTCCCGCCGACGTGATCCTCGCCGTCACGAACGGCGCATGGCTCGCCCGGACCGGACCGACCCCGGTGGTGTGCGGGCACGCTGACGCCCGCGTGTTGCTCAAGAACCGTGGCCTGCAGCACCTGCTGCGGCACCTCGACGACGTCCGCGATTCCGACGAGAAGGCGCTGAAACGTCGTGAAGGGTCGCTGTTGTCGGCCGAGGGTGACGAACACCGCCGTCTGCGTCGGCTGTGCCTGCCCGCGTTCAAACGACGTCGGATCGAACAGCTGCGTCCCCGCATCGCGGCGACCGCCCGACAGTGGTTGGCCCGCATCGCCCCGCAGGGACGGGCCGAACTGGTGGGCGAGTTGTGCGAACCGTTCCCCGTGCAGGTCATCGCCGAGGTGCTCGGTGCCCCCGGCGACGACTGGCACCTGTTCGCCCGTTGGGCCACCGACCTGCTGGGCGTGTTCACCGCCCGGGATGACGAACTGGCCCGCGTCGAGGCGTCCCAGGCCGAGATGACCGCGTACGTCACCGACCTGATCGCCCGACGTCGTGACGAACCCGGCGACGACCTGCTGGGTGACCTCATCACCGCCGAGGAGGAGGGGGACCGGCTGTCCACGACCGAACTGGTCACCCTCACCGAGGCGATCCTCACCGGTGGGTCCGACACCACCCGCAACCAGCTCGCCATCACCGTGAACCTGCTGTTGGAAACCGGCCGGTGGGGGGCACTGGTCGCGGATCCGTCCCTGGTGCCCGCCGTGGTCGAAGAGGTCCTGCGCCACACCGGCACGGTCCGCCAGACCGCCCGGGTGGCCGTGGCCGACGTGGTGCACCGCGGCGTGTTGTTCCCGGCCGGTTCGGTCGTGTCGTTCAACCTCGCCGTCGCCAACGCCGACCCGTCGGTGTACGGCGACGAACCCGGGCTGGACTTCACCGCGGACCGACCCCCGCACCTGACCTTCGGATCCGGCATCCACTTCTGCCTGGGAGCCTGGCTTGCCCGCACCGAACTGGAGGAGGCACTCGCCGCGCTGGTCGAGTGGTTCCCGGACCTGCACGCGGACGGCCCGGTTGCGTGGCGACCGCTGCGGTCCACGTTCCT
>CAZVFF010000128.1:0-6999 GCA_964626395.1 uncultured Iamiaceae bacterium
CGTAGAACACGACGTTGGAGTCCACCGCGATCCCGATCGAGATGATGATCCCCGTCAGGCCCGCCAGGGTCAGTGCCAGGCCCTGGTGGGTCCCCAGGTACGAGATCACCACCCACAATGCACCGGCACTGGTCGCCAGCGACAGGATCGCGATGATCCCCAGCAGGCGGTAGAAGGCCAGCATGTAGATCGAGACGAGCACCAGCCCGACGATGCCGGAGATGACCGCTGCCTCGACCGAGTTGGACCCGAGGGTGGCCGAGACCGTCTCGAACGCGGCCTGCTGGAACTCGACGGGCAGGGCGCCGTAACGGAGCTGCAGGGCGAGCGAATCCGCCGTCTTCTTGGTGAAATCACCGGTGATCACGAACCCGTCCGGGTTCTTGGGAAGGTCCACCGCGTTGACGGTGGGGGCCGAGATGACCTCACCGTCGAGGACGATCGCGATCGCGCCACGGTTGCCGCCACCATCGCCGACCCGAACCGGCGGGCAGGTTTCCGCACCGGCGAAGCACTCGTTGAACGCGGCGTTGACCTCGTCCTTGTCGCCGCCCTTGACCTTGACGTTGACCTCCCATTCGCCGGTCTGGCTGTTCAGCTGGGAGTCCGCCGAGGACAGCACGGTACCGTCGAACAGCACCGGGCCGAGCAGGTAGCGCTGGCCTTCACCGGTGAACACGTCCGAACCGGGGTTCGCCGCCTTGTACTGCTCGATGGCTTCGTCGGGGTCGACCGGTTCGTCGTCGGCCCCGACCGCGCCCTCGAGCTGTTCGAGTTCCTCGGGTGGGATCTCCTCGCCGGCGGCGGGTGCGTCACCATCGGGATCATCACCGGGCACGGTTGTCGCGGTGGGCGCCCGATACGAGACCGGTTCTGCCGACGGGTCCGACGTGGACTTCGACGACGGCGCCGTGTCGTCGCCTTCGGCGGTGGTGGGTGGCGCGGTGGTCGTCGACGGTGGAGCCGTCGTGGGCGCGTCGGGGTCGTCGGTCGGGTCGATCGCCGGTGCGTCCGGGCCGAGGTCGGCGACGACCTGGTGGAACTGCAACTGGGCCGTCGTGCCGATCATCTCGCGGGCACGTTCCTGGTCGGCCTTGGTCTTCAGGCCGGGCAACTGCACGACCACCGTCTTGCCCGAACGGACGACCTCGGGTTCGGCGATGCCGAGCGCGTCGACGCGTTGGCGGATGATCTTGGCGGCTTCGGACACCGACGATTCGGGCGGGTCGGTGCCGTCCTTGGGGATCAGCGTGGCCGACAGGCCACCCTGCAGGTCGAGGCCGAGGTGAGGACTCCAGCCGTAGCCGAAGGTCAGGGCCAGCCCGCCGAAGACGAACACCAGCCACACCACCAGCGAACCCATCGAGTACTTCTTCACGGGGTCGCTTTCCTCACGTCGGTCCGGTCCGGTCGGGTTCTGGCACGGCAGGCGATGCTAGCGGGCCGACACCGATACGGGCGAGCACCGCCGGCGGCTCAGTCGAACAGGCCGGGATCGACCGGACCCGTGGGCGGCACCGGCAGGCCGAGGTGCCCCCACGCGGCCGGCGTGGGGACACGACCCCGTGGGGTGCGCATCAACAAACCCTGTTGGATCAGGAACGGCTCGTAGACGTCCTCGACGGTCTCGGGGGGTTCGGCGACGCTGATCGCCAAGGTCGACAACCCCACCGGTCCGCCACCGAACCGGTTGCACAGGGCGTCGAGGATGGCGCGGTCGACCTTGTCGAGACCCAATTCGTCGATCCCGAACAGTTCCAGTCCATCCCGGGCGGCCCGTTCATCCACCGTGCCGGTGCCGCGCACCTCGGCGTAGTCGCGTACCCGGCGCAGCAACCGGTTGGCGATCCGGGGTGTCCCGCGGGAACGTCGGGCGATCTCTCCCGCACCGGCCGGGTCGATGGGGATGTCCACGATCCCCGCGGCGCGTCGCACGATCGCCTCCAGGTCGGTGTCGGAGTAGTAGTCGAGGCGTGCCACGAGCCCGAAACGGTCCCGCAACGGACCGGTGATCAGCCCGGTGCGGGTGGTCGCACCCACCAGCGTGAACCGGTCCAGGTCGATGCGCACCAGGTTCGCCGACGGGCCTTCGCCCAGCACGATGTCGATCTGGAAGTCCTCCATCGCCGGGTACAGGACCTCTTCCACCGCCCGGGACAGCCGGTGGATCTCGTCGATGAACAGCACGTCGCCCCGTTGGATCTGGCTCAGGATCGCTGCGAGGTCGCCGCCACGTTCCAGCGCAGGACCGGAGGTGACGTGCAGCTGGACATCCATCTCGGCGGCGACGATGCCGGCCAGGGTCGTCTTGCCCAACCCGGGCGGGCCGGCGAACAGCAGGTGGTCGGCCGGGCTGCCGCGGCGCCGTGCGGCCTCCAGGATGATGCTCAGGTGTTCCTTCAGTTCGGCCTGGCCGACGAACTCGTCGAGTCCGGTCGGGCGCAGGCCGGGTTCGTCGTCCTCGTCCGGACTCAACGGTTCGGCGCTGATGATGTCCTCGCGGCTCATCGTCGTGCTCCGTCGGGAGGGCTCATCGGCGGCCACCCAGGTGCTTGAGCGCTTCGCGCACCGCAGTGGAGACGTCGGGCGCGTCGCGCACCGAGGGGAGCTGCAGCACCCGGGTGATCTCCTCGGATCGGAAGCCGAGACGTTCCAGCGCGGCGCGCACGTCGGCCGAACCGGCGACGGATCCCGCGTCGGCACCGGTACCGGTCGGGGCGCCCACGGGTACGTCGAAGCGGGACTTCAACTCGATCAACAGGCGCGCCGCGGTCTTCTTGCCCACGCCGGGCACCAGACACAACGCGTCGGCGTCGTCGGACGCGATGATCCGGGCCAGGGCGTCGGGTCGGTGGATCGACAGGATCGCCAGTGCCAGGGCCGGCCCCACCCCGTGCGCGCCGAGCAGGATCTCGAAGGTGCGACGCACGGAACGTTCGGTGAAGCCGTAGAGCACCTGGGTGTCTTCGCGGATGTGGTGGTACACCCAGACGAAGACCTCGTCGCCCGGGGCACCGAGGCCCACCAGGTCGGCCGGGTCGAGCACGACCCGGTAGCCCAGTCCCCCACCTGCGCTCTCGATCAGCACGGTCCCGTCGTCGTCGAACTCGAGCAGGGTGCCCCGCAGCGAGCCGATCACGGTCGGAGCTTCCCGGCCGTCACGCGGACCCGTCGTGGCCCACGGGCGGTCGCCGCGATGTTGCGACGCAGACCCAGGTGGGCGAGATGGCACAACGCGAGCGCCGCTGCGTCCGCTGCGTCGGCGGGTTTCGGGGTCTGTTCCAGTTTCAGCAGGGTCTTCACCATCCGTTGCATCTGGGCCTTGTCGGCCCCGCCGTGACCGGCGACGGCCAGTTTGGCCTCGTTCGGGGAGTACTCGGTCACCCCGATCCCCCGGGACGCCGCCTCGGCCATCGCCAGGCCGCTCGCCTGGCCGACCGACATCGCGGTCCGTACGTTCTTCTGGAACAGCACCCGTTCGATCGCCAGCGCGTCGGGTTCGAACTCGGTGAACAGGCCACGGAGTTCACGTTGCAGTTCGGCCAGACGCACCGGGATGGGGTCGGCCGGCGCGGTCCGGATCACACCGATCGCCACGGCGTGCGGCCCCGCCGGGGTCGCCTGCACGCACGCGTACCCGCAACGGGACACGCCCGGATCGATCCCCAGGACGAACATCTGTACGACCCTACCCCGGCGGGGTCACACGAACGCGGACCCGGCGGGCCGACACCTGCGCCGCCGGTGCGCACCGACGGTCACATCGGGCCGGGACGTGCCGATGGTTCCCGACATGACGCCGAACGTTCCGCCCACGAACCCCGGCCCCGACCCCGCCGTGGCGGTGGAACTACGCGGGGTGAACCGTTCCTTCGGGGACAACCCGGCGTTGGTCGACCTGGACCTGGTCGTCCCTGCCGGTTCGATCACGGTGCTCCTCGGCCCGAACGGTGCCGGCAAGACCACGGCCACCCGGGTGATCACCGGGGCGATCGAGACCGATGCCGGTTCGGTCCGGGTGTTCGGCGCGGACCCTTCCGTCGACGGCGAAACGGTCCGGCGCCGGTGCGGGGTGGTGTCGGCCAAACCGGCGTTGTACGACCGGTTGAGTGGCCGGGGGAACCTGGGCTACGCGGCCGAGTTGTACGGCCTGGGTCGGACCGCGAAAGCCGCGGAACGCATCGAGGCCGCCGCGCACCGGTTCGGGATCGAAGCCGCGCTCGACGCCCAGGTGGGGTCCTATTCGACCGGCATGAAGACCCGTCTGGCTCTCGCCCGGTCGGTGCTGCACGAACCGGACCTGCTGTTGTTCGACGAACCGACCTCGGGCCTGGACCCCGAATCGAGTCACGCCGTGTTGGAGATGATCCACGACATGACCCACGGCGGGGTCACCGTGATCATGTGCACCCACCTGCTGGTCGAGGCCGAGGGGTTGGCCGAACAGGTCGTGGTGCTCGAATCGGGCCACGCGTTGGCCGCCGGACCACCGGCCGAACTGATCCGGAGGTTCTGGCCGTCACCGGTGGTGCGCCTGGACGCCGAGGAGCCCGAACGGCTCACCGGGATCGCCCACCTGCCCGGCGTCGCCCGCGTCGAGGTGGTCGGATCCGGTATGGACGAACTCGCCGGTTTCGACGGGGCCACGACCGGTGACACCGTCGCCGGGTTGCCCCGCACCGGCGTCGACGTGTCGCTCACCAATCCGGACGCGCTGCCCGACCTGATCGCCGCGCTGGTCGCCGAGGGGGTCCGGCTGACCCGCGTGGAACCGCGGATCCCGTCGTTGGAGGACCTGTACTTCGCGATCCGTCGCCGTCACCTGGCCGACGCGGAGGTGTCCGAGGACGGCGGTCGACGTCTGCAGGCCCGACGCCCGTCGGCTCGCCGCAAGGCGCCACCCCCACCGCCCGCACCGGCGGCCACGGGCACGGGAACGGGAACGGTGACACGATGAGCGCACCCGCACGCGGGAGGACCCCGATTCGTCTGGACCGTTCACGGACCTGGTCGATCGCCCGTACCGAATTGCGGCAGCTGCTGGAGGCCAAGGACTTCTGGGTGCCGATGATGATCCTGGGCAGCATCTTCTTCGTGTTCATCCCGCTGGTGCTGCTGTTCGCGATCACCCGGATCCAGAACGTCGACGCCGTCCAGCAGATCTCCGAGACGATCAAGATCCTGCCGCAGGCCGCGCAGGATTCGGTGAAGGGAACCTCGGACCAGGCCCGCGCCGCGTACGCGATCGCGGTGTACCTGCTCGCCCCGGTCGCCGTGGTGGTTCCCTTGACGATCTCCACCGCGGTGGGGGCGTCGACGATCGTCGGGGAACGCGAACGGGGCACCGGCGAGTTCCTGGCGCACTCCCCCGCGTCGGTGCACGAGATCTACCTGGGCAAACTGATCGCGAGCATCGTTCCCGGGTATCTGACGACCGCGATCGGGTTCGCGGCCTATTCGATCATCGTGAACGTGATCGTGGGACCCGACGCCGGTGGATGGTTCTTCCCCACCAACCAGTGGTGGATCCTGATGTTGTGGGTGGTCCCGCCCTTCGTCGCGTTGACGTTGTCGTTGGTGTTGCGCCTGTCGGCGCGGGTCAAGTCCACCGCGGCGGCCCAGCAGGCGTCCGGGCTGGTGACCCTGCCGTTGATCATGATCGCCTACGGCGTGTCGACCGGGTCGATCTACGGGTCGTTGTGGCCGGGGATCATCGTCGGCGCGTTGGCCTGGGTGATCGCGCTGTTCACGTTGTGGCGCGGCATGCGGGCGATCCGCCGCGGCAGGCTCATCGGCGTCGCCGACGGGCTCTGAGCCGTCCGCGTCGGCCCGGCCCGGGCCGGGGATCGTCGATCAGTCGGCCAACGCGGCGGAGACGTCGTCGGGGATGTCGGCGTTGTAGTAGATGTCCTGCACGTCGTCGAGTTCGTCGAGGGCCTCGAGCACCTTGGCGATCGGCCGGGCGGCCTCGACGTCGGCGACGGCCACCGTCGAGGTCGGGACCATGACCAGGTCGGCGGACGACACCGTCACCCCGGCGGCGACCAACGCCTCTTCGACGGCGTGCAGGTCGGTCGCGGCGGTGGTGACGCGCCAGGTCCCCCCGTCCGCGGCGACGTCATCCGCGCCCGCTTCGATCGCGGCTTCCATGATCTGGTCCTCACCGAGGTCCCCGGGGACGACGATCACCCCGACACGTTCGAACTGCCAGGCCACCGCACCGGGCTCGGCGAGGCTGCCCCCGCCCCGGGTGAACACGGTCCGGACCTCCGAACCGGTGCGGTTCCGGTTGTCGGTCAGCACCTCGACCAGCACGGCCACCCCACCGGGCGCGTACCCCTCGTAGGTGAGGGTCTCGTACGACACACCCTCGAGTTCGCCGGTGCCGCGTTTGACGGCCCGTTCGATCGTGTCCAGTGGCACCGACGCGTCCCGGGCCTTCTGGAACATGGTCCGCAGGGTCGGGTTCGCGTCGGGGTCACCGCCGCCTTCACGTGCGGCGATCTCCACCTGGTGGATCAACTTGGCGAACAGCTTGCTGCGCGCCTTGTCCTTGGCACCTTTCTGGTGCTTGATCGTCGACCACTTCGAATGGCCTGACATCGGTGTTCCTTTCGTCGGGACGCGAAACAGCCACCCTGCCGGGACGTCGTGTCCGGTCGGGCGGTCGAAGGAGGGGGCCGGCGCCGGGTGGGGCGGCCCCGGGTGGGGAGGCGCAGTGGGTCGGCAGCGTCAGCGGGTGGGCGCGGCGCATCCCGGGGGCTCCCCGGATGCGACGTTCCCACCCACGTTCACCAACCCCGCTCGGCGAAGGTGGTCGCCAGCGAATCGATCTCCAACCCGCTCATCGCCTCGCCGAGGCCGCGGGAGACCTTGGCGACCATGGCGGGATCCCGGTAGTGGCGGGTGGCCTCGACCACGGCCTTGGCCCGGGCGGCGGGGTTGTCGGACTTGACGATCCCCGACCCGACGAACACGGCTTCGGCACCGAGCTGCATC
>CAZVFF010000129.1:0-6926 GCA_964626395.1 uncultured Iamiaceae bacterium
GTGCCGCCCCGCTGGGAGGTCGACCCGAACTTCGACCTGGACTTCCACCTGCGCTGGGTCGGTGGCGGCACCGCGGTGACCATGCGCGACGTGCTCGACTACGCCCAACCCGTGGCGATGCAGAGTTTCGACCGGGCCCGACCCCAGTGGGAGATCCACGTCATCGACGGCCTCGCCGACGGCGGTGCGGCGATCGTGGCGAAACTGCACCACGCGATCTCCGACGGTGTCGGTGCCGTCGCGATGGCGATGTTGTTGTTCGACCTGGAACGCACCCCGGCCCGCGACGACGAGGAGATGCCACCCGAACCCGAGGTCGAGGTGTTGAGCCCGCTGGGCCGCCTCGCCGACGGGATTCGTCACGGCTACGACCGGGAACGCCACAACGTGTCCGAACTCGCCGAGGGGTTCAACGCCGCGGTGACCGCGTTCGTGAACGACCCGGGCGCCGCCCTGGACCGGGGACGGGAGATCGCGTCGTCCGCGGCGCGGTTGATCGCCCCGGTGACCCGCCCCCGGTCGGCGCTGATGGCCCACCGGTCCCTCAAGATGCATTTCGACACGATCGAGGTGCCCGTCGCCGCGGTGAAGGCCGCGGCCCGGAGGGTGGATGGGCACCTGAACGACGCGTTCGTCGCCGCCACGACCGCGGGGTTGTTGCGCTACCACGAGTCCCACGGTGCCTCGACCGGATCGTTGCGGATCGCGATGCCGATCAACGTGCGTGGCGGTGACGGCTCGGTCGGGGGGAACCGGTTCGTGCCGACCCGTTTCGACATCCCACTGCTGGCGTCCGACCCGTTGGATCGGATGCGAACCGTGCACGACCTGGTGCGGGCCCAACGCGACGAACCGGCCCTGGGACTGGTCGACCCGATGGCCGGTGTGCTGAACCGGTTGCCGCGTGGGCTGACGACCGAACTGTTCGGTTCGGTGCTCAAGGGGGTGGACGTGACCGTGTCGAATGTGCCGGGTGCGCCCGTCGAGTTGTTCTCCGCCGGTGCGAAGGTCACCGAGATGTACGCGTTCGCGCCCCTGGCCGGCGTGGCCGTCAACGTGACGCTGCTCAGCTACGTCGACACGTGCCACATCGCGGTGAACTCCGACCGTGAGGCCGTGCCCGACCCGGACCGGTTGCTCGCCTGTCTGCGCGAAGGCTGGGACGAGATCCTCGCCGTCGCCGAAGCGCCGACCCGGGGAGTCGACGCCGTCGGCTGAACCGGGTCAGCCGCCGGAGACCTCGATGTCGGCACCGGCCGGTGGAGTGGGATCGTCGACCAGGTCGTACCAGCCTTCGGGTACGTGCACCGGGCGGGGCCCCGACGTGTGGCCGCGGGGCGCTCGGCGGGCCTCTTCGGGCAGGGCGAGGTCGCCGTGGGTGTCGAGCAACATGGCGATGGTGGCTTCCATGTCGGCCAGGGTCGTCACCGCGGTGACCGCCCGGCGGGCGTCGCCACCCAGCGGGTAGCCCTTCAGGTACCACGCGGCGTGGCGACGGAACCGGCGCAGGTCGTCCACCCCGGTGTGTTCCACCAGCAGCCGCGCGTGGCGGCCCAGGTGGTCGAGTTGTTCCACCAGGCTCGGCGGGTCGGGCACCGGTCGGCCCGCGAACGCGGCCGCGAGGTCCCGGAACAGCCACGGGCGGCCCAGGCAACCCCGGCCGATCACGACGCCGTCGCACCCGGTGGCGGCCATCATCGCCAACGCGTCGCCGGCTTCCCAGATGTCGCCATTGCCCAACACGGGGATCGTCGTCACGGCCTCCTTCAACGCCCGGATCGCGTCCCGGTCCGCGTGACCGGAGTAATGCTGTTCGGCGGTACGTGCGTGCAACGCGACCGCGGCTGCACCGGCCTCCTCGGCGATCCGGCCGGTCTGCAGGTACGTCAGGTGGTCGTCGTCGGTGCCTTTGCGGAACTTCACGGTCACCGGCACCGTCCCGGCCGCGTCGACCGCTTCGCTCATGATCTCGGCCAGCAACCGGTGCCGTACCGGCAACGCCGCGCCGCCGCCGTTGCGCATCACCTTGGCCGCGGGGCAACCGAAGTTCAGGTCGATGTGGTCCACGCCCAGCTCGTCGACCGCGACCCGCACCGCGGCGGCGGTCACGTGCGGCGCGGTCCCGTACAGCTGCAGGCTGCGGGGCTTCTCGTCGTCGCCGAAACGGGCCAGTTCCATGGTCCGCCGGTCGTGCTCGACCAGGGCGCGCACCATCACCATCTCGTTCACGAAGATGCCGGAGCCACCGGCCTGGGTCCGGCACAGGGTGCGGAACGTCCTGTCGGTGACCCCCGCCATCGGGGCGAGCACCACCGGCGGGTCGACCCGGTGTTCGCCGATCGTGATGCTCATCGCCACAGGTCCATGATCGTCAGCCCGAGCTCGCCCAGCAACGTTCGCAGGGTGGGCAGAGACAGGCCCACCACGTTGGAGTGGTCGCCTTCGATCCGTTCGACGAACGCGGCGCCGCGTCCGTCCAGGGTGAACGCGCCCGCCACGCCGAGCGGTTCGCCGGTGGCGACGTACTCGTCGATCTCGGCGTTCGTGACGTCGGCGAAGAAGACCGTCGTCGCGCACGCCGCGTCGGTGCGTCGTCCGTCGGCGGTGTCGACGAGGACATGACCGGTCCAGAGAACCCCGGAGCGTCCCCGTCGGGTCCGCCAAGCCGCGGTCGCTGCCTCGGCGGTGCCGGGTTTGCCGTGGGTGGCACCGTCGAAGAACAACATCGAATCGCACGCCAACACCAGCGGACCGGTCGTGTCACCGTCGCCGCCGGCGATCCCGGCCGCGACCGCGTCGGCTTTGCGGCGGGCGAGTTCCACGGTGGCCACGGCCGGGTCGAGGTGGTCGTCGATGGTCTCGTCCACGCCGGAGACGATCACCTCCGGGTCGATCCCGGCGTCGGTCAGCAGTCGCAGCCGTGCCGGTGAACCCGACGCGAGCACCAGGCGGCGGGTCACAACTCGGCCCGTCGGATCTTGCCGAGCGCGGAGCGGGGGATCGCGTCGACCAGCACCAGTTCCCGCGGTGCGGCGTGGCGGGCGGTCGCGTCGCCGACCGCGTCGCGCAGCGTGGCCAGCTCCGGTGGCGCGGACCGGTCCGTGGGCACGACGAGCGCCACGACCCGCATGCCCCACTCGGGGTCGGCCCGGCCGGTGACGGCCACGTCGGCCACCCCGGGCACGCCACGCAGGATCGCCTCGACGGTTTCGGGGCGGACGTTCTCGCCGCCGGTGACGATCAGGTGGTCGGCCCGGCCGGTGACCGTGACCCGACCGTGCGCATCGACCGACCCCAGGTCGCCGGTGGCGTACCAACCCTCGGGGTCCTTCGGGTCGGTGCCGTCGCGGTAGCAACGCAACAGCGATGCGCCGCGGACGTGCAGTTCCCCGTCGACGGCGCGTACCTCGGTCCCGTCGAGGGGCCGGTCGCCGTAGACGACCCCACCCCCGGATTCGGTCATGCCCCAGGTGCGCACCACGTTGGCCGGACGGCGGGCCGGGTCCGCCGAACCGCCCAGGACGATCCACCGGAACCGGGCGGCCGCCGTACGGTCGACCCGGTCCAGCTGGGTGGGCACCAGTGACACGAGCGTTGCGTCGCTGTCCGCCGGATCGAACCGGTCGCGCACCTCGAGGGCGACGTCGTCGACCAGGGCACGCACGACCACGCCCAGGCCGCCGACGTGGGCCAACGGCAGGCACGCCAGCCACCGGTCGGTCCGCCGGTCCACGCCCAGACGGCGGTGCACCGCCCGCGCCTTGGCGGCCAGTCCGGTGTGGGTCAGCACCACCCCCTTGGGTTCCCCGGTCGAGCCGCTGGTGGGCACCACCAGCGCGTCACCGTCGGCGACCTCGTCGCCGACCCGCATCGCCGCCCCCATCGCCGCCCGGGCGGGTTCCGACAGGCGCGGGTCGATCGGCAGCGCCGCGTTCCCGTCGGCCCAGATGCGTGCGAGCGCGGTCGGGAAGTCGGGGTCGGCGGTGGCGTCGATGGCGATGAGGCGGGGGACGGACATGGTCGCCACGAATGGTAGGGGCCGGGCCGGGCGACCACGTAGGGTCACGGGACGATGGCGACCACGGCCGAATGGATCTCCGGGGCCCGACCCCGCACGTTGCCGGCCGCGGTCGTGCCGGTGGCGGTCGGCGCCGCCGTCGCGGTGGGCGACGGGGTCATCGCGTGGCGGGTGGCGTGCGCGTTGATCGTGTCGGTCGCCCTGCAGATCGGGGTGAACTACGCGAACGACCATTCCGACGGGGTGCGCGGTACCGACGACGACACTCGGCGGGTCGGCCCGGTCCGTCTGGTCGGCCAGGGCCTCGCCGAACCGACCGCGGTGAAGATCGCCGCGTTCGCGTGTTTCGGTGTCGCCGGGCTCGCCGGGTTGGCGCTGGCTGTCGCGGTGGGGTGGGAGCTGGTCGTGGTCGGGGTGTTGGCGATCGCGGCGGCCTGGTTCTACACCGGCGGACCGCGGCCGTACGGCTACGCGGGTTTCGGTGAGTTGTTCGTGTTCGTGTTCTTCGGCGTGGTCGCCACCGTGGGGACCACCTACGTGAACACCGGGCAGATCACCGCGCTGGCGATGGCGGCGTCGGTGCCGGTCGGGTTGCTGGCGACCGCGTTGCTGGTGATCAACAACCTGCGCGACATCCCCGGAGACACCGAGGTGGGCAAACGCACGCTCGCGGTGCGCCTGGGCGACAAGGCGACGCGCCGGTTCTACAGCGGGTTGCTGGTCGGGGCGTTGGCGGTCGTCGCCGCCATCTCGTTGTTCTCGGGTCGGCATTGGAGCGGGCTCGGTCTGGTCGGGGCGTTCACCGCGATCCCCGCGATCGGTGCGGTGCGTCGGGGCGCGACGGGTCGGGCGTTGATCGGCGTGCTCGGCGCGACCGGGCGGACCCAGTTGCTCACCGGGCTGTTGTTCGCGCTCGGTCTCGCGTTCGTCTGAGGCGCCTCAGCGCAGGTTCGTGGCGTCGAGCCAGTCGGCGACGATCCGGGCGGTGGGTCCGGGCCGTTCGACGTGTGCGGTGTGTCCCGCGTTCTCCACCGGCACGAACGTCGCCGTCGAGCCGATGCCGGCAGTGAGCCGTCGGCCCAGGTCGGTGAACTTGTGGTCCCGTTCCCCGGCCACGACGAGCGTGGGTACGGCGATGGAGCCGAGGCGATTCCACAGTGGCGGGTCCATCGTGCCGGTGCCCCATCTGCGTAGCGACGACGCCAGACCGGCGGCGGTGTTCGTCGCCCGCCGTGGGAGGCGTCCCGGATCACGGGGCAGCCCGACGAACATCGGGTTGGCGAGCCATTCGGTCAGGAACGTGGTGACCCCGACGGTTTCGATCCGGTCGGCGAGGCGTTCGTCGGCGGCGCGCCGTGCCGCGCGTTCGTCGGGGTCGTCGATCCCGGCGGTGCCGCCGATCAACACCAGCCCGGTCACCGAGTCGGGGTGTGCGAGCGCGACGTGCAACGCCAGGCGGGCACCCATCGAGTAGCCCAGCCAGATCCCCGGTTCGCGTCCGGTGGCCACGTCGGTTGCACCGTCCCACAGGTCGCCGGTCACCAGCCGGTCCGGTCCCGCGCCGGTGCCGTGTCCGGGCAGGTCGGGTGTGTCCAGGGTGATGCGGTGGGGGGCGCACGCTGCACCGAACGCGGTGAACGAACCGGTGGTCTGGGTGAACCCGTGCAGAGCGGTCAGCGTCGTCATCGGCCCGGCGGTGTTCAGCTGCGGATCGTGGCGTGGACCGCGGCGACCAGTTCGTCGTGGATCGCCCGGTTGTCGGCCCGGTCGGTGTGGGCCAGGACGGCCCGCACCCCACGGCGCCCGGCGGCGTCACCCAGCGCCGCAGCGAGCTCGGCACGGGTCGTCGCCTCGGACAGCGGGATCCGGTGTGCGGCGAACAACCCGGCCAGGTCGACCCGGTGGGGTGTGCCGAAGAGCTGTTCGAAACGGTCGGTGTCCAGCACGTCGTGTTGAGGCAGGAACGAGAAGATCCCCCCGCCGGTGTTGTCGACGACCACGATCGTCAGGTCGATCGGCTCGTCGGCGAGCCCGGCCAGGGCCCCGGCGTCGTGCAACAGTGCCAGGTCGCCGATCAGCAGGGTCGTGGCGGTGCCGTCGGAGGCGACGCCGACCGCGGTGGAGGTCACGCCGTCGATCCCGTTTGCGCCCCGGTTCGCGAACACGGTCACGTCGTTTCGTGGTGTGGCGAACGATTCCAGGTCGCGGATCGGCATCGACGACGAGACGACCAGCCGGGACCCGGCCGGGCGGGTCGCGAACACGTCCCTGGCGACGGCGGGTTCGCTGACCGCGTCGTGGTTCGCCAGGGTCTCCTCGATCGCCTCGGCGGCGCCGTGCCCGGCGTCGGTCCACGCCTCGGCCCAGCCGGGCGCGGCCGACAGCTCGAGCGCGACCCGGTTGTCGCACACCAGGGCGGCGGTGTGGTGCGGGTCGATCCAGCGTGCGCCGGGGCTGAGCACCACCCGGGGTGCGTCGAGGCCGGCCAGCCACCGCCCGAGGGCCTTGGACGCCGGTGGTGTGCCGTTGCTCACGATCAGATCCGGCACCAATGCGGTCGCGAGGTCCGCGTCGCGCAGCAACAGATCCCAGTGGGCCACCGTGCCGGTCAACGGTCCGCGGTGGTCACCGAGGATCGGCACCGTTCCGGCCCTGACCAGGGAACCCCCGGTGGCGCCGGTGACGATGATCGGGCGGACCGCCGACGCGCACAACGCGGCGATGTCGTCGCCGGGCACGGCGGACAGCGTGGTGGTCGACCGGCGTGTCCAGGGTGCGCCACCGTCGCGTCCGGCGGGGACCGGATCGTCGATCCCGGCGAGCAACGGTTCCCGGAACGGCAGGTTCAGGTGCACCGGGCCCGGGACCGGTCCGGTGGCTTCGAAAACCGTTCGGGCCGCCAACGCCC
>CAZVFF010000130.1:0-6888 GCA_964626395.1 uncultured Iamiaceae bacterium
TCGTCGACGGACCGGCCACGGCCCGGACGATCTCCTGGGTGTTCTTCGTCAACTGACCACCGGCCCGCTCGCGTAGGCTCCGGGGCGTGGCGAAGAGCAAACCCTGGGGCGAGCGCAGCGGCGAGGAACGGCGCAGCACCTTCGGTCGCTTCGCGGTGCTCTACGGCGTGATCGCCGTGATCACCCTGGTGTTGGGCTGGATCCCCATCGGGGTGATCTTCGCGCTCGGCGCGATCGGGTTGTTCGTGGCGCGTTCGTCGACGTCCACGGCGCCACCGGAACCGGAACGTCCCAAACCCGACTGGATGTTGGCGATGGACGACCCCGACGCCCCGGACCTGTCGTTGCCCGAGTACCGGACGCCGCAGCGCGCCGCACCGGACGAGCCGTCGCCGTTCGCGCGTCCCCCCGCGGACGACACCGGGGACGACGACGGTGTCAGTCGTCGGTCGGAAGATCCCCCGTCTCCAGGAGCCTGACGAACGCGTCACCGTCGATCACCGGTGTGCCGTATCGTTCGGCCTTGTCGATCTTCGAGGCACCCGGGGCGTCCCCGGCGACGACGGCGAAGGTCGACTTCGACACCGATGCGGGCGACGTGCCACCCCGGTCCTTGACCGCCGCGATCGCCTCGTTCCTCGTGTAGCCGTCCAGGGTGCCCGTGATCACCACGGCGCGGCCCTCCAAGGTCCGGTCCAGGTCCTCGGATCGACGTCCCGGCCCGGTGAAGTTCAACCCGGCGGTGCGCAGACGTTCGATGATCGCGACGTTGTCCGGGTCGTCGAACCAGGCGCGCACCGCCGCGGCGATCACGTCCCCCACCCCGTCGACGGCGGCGAGCTCGTCGCGGTCGGCCGCCATGATGGCGTCCAGGGACCCGAAACGGTCCACGAGCACGTCGGCCGCGGCAGGGCCCAGGTGGCGGACGTTCAATCCGACGAGCAGGTGTTGGAGCGGCCGCTCCCGCGACGCGTCGATCGCCGCGCGGAGGTTGTCGACCGACCGGGCCCCCATGCCCTCCAGTTCGGCGACCGCATCGAAGTCGAGGTCGTAGATCCCGGCGATGTCGGTGAGCAGGCCCGCGTCGATGAGCTGTTCGATGCGTCGCGGGCCCAGACCGTCGACGTCGAGGCCGCCCCGGGACACGAAGTGTTCGATGGCTCCGGCCTGCTGGAACGGACAGTGCGGATCCACGCACCGGATGTCGACCTCGCCTTCGGGTCGCACCAGGCGGGCTGGGCGGGCGCTGGGGCAGAACTCGGGGAACGCCCACGGTTCGGTCCCCGCGGGCCGTTCGGCGAGCACCGGGCCGACCACCTCGGGGATGACGTCGCCGGCACGCCGGACGATGACGGTGTCTCCGGGGCGGACGTCCTTCAACGCGACCTGGTCGGCGTTGTGCAACGTGGCCCGTGACACGGTCGCACCCCCGACGAACACCGGCTCGAGGATCGCGAACGGGGTGACCCGGCCGGTCCGGCCGACCGACACGTCGATGTCGATCAGCCGGGTCGTGCGTTCCTCGGGCGGGAACTTGAAGGCGATCGACCACCGGGGTGCCCGGGTGGTCGAGCCGAGTTCGTCGCGGGCGGCCAGGTCGTCGACCTTCACCACGACCCCGTCGATCTCGTAGTCCAGGTCGTGACGCCGTTCGATCCAGCCGGTACAGAACGCCACGATGTCGTCGCGGCCCTTCGCGACGTGGATCCTCGGGTTCACCGGGAACCCCAGGTCGCCCAGCGCGGCGAGCAGGTCGTGGTGACGTTCCACGCCGAGCCCGTCGGCGCCGGCACCCACCTGGTAGGCCCAGAACGACAACCTGCGCGCCGCGGAGACCGCCGGATCCTTCTGACGCAGACCACCGGCTGCGGCGTTGCGCGGATTGACGAACGTGGCCTCATCGGCCGCGATCCGGGCTTCGTTGAGTTCGTCGAACACGCTGTGGCGCATGTAGACCTCGCCGCGCACCTCCAGGGTGTCGGGCGCCCCGTCGGGCAACCGGCGGGGGATGTCCGAGATCGTCTCGATGTTGTGGGTGACGTCCTCGCCGACCCGCCCGTCGCCCCGGGTCGCGCCACGGACCAGCCGTCCGTTCCGGTACAGCAACGACATCGCGAGACCGTCGATCTTCAACTCGCACACGTAGTGCAGTTCGGATCCGACGAGCGTCTCGGTCCGGGTGACCCACGCCTCGAGGGCGTCGATGTCGAACACGTTGTCCAACGACTGCATCGGCGTGGTGTGGGTCACCGCCGCGAAACTCGATCCGACCGCCCCGGGTACCCGGCGGGTCGGCGAATCCGGTGGCACCAGATCGGGGTGTTCGGCCTCCAGGGTCCGCAGACGGGCGAACAATGCGTCGTAGTCGGCGTCGGGGATCGTGGGCGCGTCGTCCTCGTAGTAGGCCCGATCGTGGGCCCGGATCCGGTCGCGCAGTTCCGCGAGCTGTTCCGCGACGCCACCTTCGAGGGTTCCGGGGTGGCTCGGGTCGTCACGTGGCACCGGATCATCGTACCGGCCGGCGAAATGTCCGGATCCGACGCGAGTTCCGGTGGCACCGCTCACACCGTCGGATCGTCAACCGATAGGAAGCGTGTGGATTCCGAACTTGCAGCCAAGGACCGGGAGGAGCCCGTCTCCCCGATGACCGGCACCCTCGCGGACACCACTCCCGCCGGCGTGCTCCAGGTGCTCTCCTCACGGGGATCCACCGGCGCCGTACGGTTCCTCGGGGACAGCGGATGCACGGTGTACCTGTACCGGGGGGAACTGTACTTCGCCGAGGACGACGCCACCGCCGAGGATCTCGCGGTCGCACTGGTACGCCCGGAACGTCTCAGCGCCCGCCAGTGGGACGACGCGACCGAAGCGGGCTACCCGACCGAGACCGTCGGCGAAGAGCTGATCTCCACCGGCGCGATCGACCGGGAACTGCTCGCATCGGTGGTCCTGTCGGTCATCTACGACCCGCTGATCGCCCTGTTCCGGGCACCGGTCGGCGACTACGAGTTCGCCCCCGACGTCGTCCACTGGATCGGCCCCTACCGCACCTTCGACGTCGACGCGATCGTCTCGGAGGTACGTCGACGTACCCGCGAAGCCGACGAGATGACCCCGGTCATCCCGTCACTGGACGCCGTGGCCCGCTCGGCACGGACCCTTCCCGAACAGCACGGGAGCGTGAACCTGCGCCGCGACGACTGGGAGGTGATCGTCGCGGCCGCGAACGGCAGCACGGTCACCGAACTGGCCGTCGAATTGGGACGGGGTCGCTGGTCCACCGCCCGTCTCGTGTACCGCCTGGCCGGTGCCGACCTGCTGACGGTGACCGTCGCCGACACCGCGGGGACGACCGACTCCGTCGACGAAGAAGCATCCACCGACGCTCCGGACGAGGCCCCGGACGACGACCTCACCTCGCACGCCGATCCGTGGAACATCGAGGACCTGTCGACCGACGCCTGGTCCGACGGGGCCGATGACCCCGCGGATTCGTGGGCATCCCCGGGGCAGGCCACCACCGACGACCCGTGGGCCGCACCGGCGGTCGACGACACCTTCGGGGATCCGGACACGGCGGCCTCCGAACCCGACCCCGGGCCGGACCGGACCGGCGGGCTCTCCGCGGTTCCCGACGCGCCGGCCGACTTCGAGGTACCCGACCTGCACCCGGACATCGCGAAGGCGTTGGCCGAGTCGACCTATGCGGACTCGGCGACCGCGATCAACGCGATGGCCGCCCGTCTGGGCGCGCTCGACGCGGACGACGACACCGACGACTGGGACACCGGCACCGGGACCGGCGACGGTGACGAGTTCTGGTCCGCCGAGACCGCGGCGCCCCGGGGTGAGGACTTCATCTGGAAACCCGCCGTGTGGGACACCGGCACCGAGACCGCACCCCTCCCGCGACGCGAAGGTGCCCGGGCGGACACCCAACGTGCCGCGGGGGACCCGGCATGGCTCGACAACCTCTACAACGAGTTCATGCCGGGCGACGGAGCCGACCCGGACCACGCGGCCGTCGGGGCACCGTCGGCCGACGCCCCGAAGCCCCGGGGGTTGCGTCGGCTGCTGTCGGCGATCCGACGCCTCTGAGGCCGTAGCAGCCACCGGTCGCGGTCCGATCGCGATCCGCCGACCCCGCAGGCGGGTCGACGTTCAGGCGCCGACCGACAACTTCACACTGACGGCCTGCTCCTGGAGCGACCCGGCGACCAGCTCACACAGCCGGAGGACGTGTTCGGCCTGATCGTGCCCGTGGTGGGCCAGCCCGCAGTGCGGCGTGATCAACGACCGGCGACGGATCAGCACCGGGTCCGCACCCTGGCGGACCAGGTCGCACCATTTCGCCGACAGGGACTTCCAGTAGAGGCCGGCGTGTTCACCCACCGGTGCGTTCGTGGGGATCGCCCCCCAGGCGATCCAACCGCCGTCGTCGAGGAACGCGGCGAGCGACCCGATGACGGGCGACAGATCCGCGGTGACCGGCAACGACAGCACCCGGGGGCCCGCCATCAGCACCGCTTTCCAGTCGGCGTCGCCGCAGCAGTGCACACCGGTGATCGCGTCGTGTTCCAACGCGGCGAGCACACCGGAGACCAGATCGATGATCGCGTCGATCGCAAGTGGGAACCCGGACTGGGCGGTCCCCACCAGTGCCGGTTCGTCGAGGAACACGACCAGGGGGGCTTCGGGAACCGCTTCGCGCACCCTGGCCAGCAGCGCGGCGGCTCGTTCGATGACCGCCCGCTCGGCGACCCGGAACGCCACGGACGGTTCGACACCGTGCATCGTCAGTGCCAGACCGAGGGTGACCGGACCGGTCAGTTGGGTCTTGATCGGCCGGGTCCGCCCGGCGACCACGTCGAGGAAGGTCCGCAACGCCACGTGGGGTTCGCCGTCGATTCCGGCGTCCTCGAGCGGAGCTTCGGGGTCGACCCGGGCGGCGTCGACGGTGACGGTCCCGTCGGCAGCGACGGCGACACCGCGGATCCCCCACATCGCCTGCTGCAACATCCCCTCGGTCGGGGAACGCATCGGCAACGTCGGTGTGGCGGGTAGATCCGGTTGGGTGCGCAGGATCAGGTCGACCGCTTCTTCGGCCGATGTGTGGGGCAACGACCCGATGGACGTGGCCCAACCGACCTCGAAAGGCGGCTCCCGTGTCTCGAACAGCTCCTCGGTGTGGTGCGCGGTCATGGTTACATCCCCCGGAACTCTCACCCACTGGATTAGTGAGCGCGGGCCCCTCTGGACAAATCTCTAGGGCATGGTTCGTCGTCTGCCCCGGGTGCTGATCACCACCTGGCTGCTCGTCGGGGTGGGCGGATGGTTCGCGATCGACGACGCCACGAACGGTCGGGCGTCGCCCACGACCGTCGTGGTCGGTGTCGAGGCGACGTTGGTGTGGGCGTTGGCCTGGGTGGCCTGCCTGGTGCCGAGAACCAGCACCCTGACCGCCTTGCGCGTCGCCGTACCCGCAGCGTTGGCCACCGCGGCGGCCACCTTCATCGCAGGTGCCTCGGCGGTGACGGCCACGGCGTTCACCGTGGCGTCGCTGGCGGCACTGGCGACCCTCGCCCACCCGGTCACGATCGACGCGTTCGTGGACGGTTCGGCCTACGGACCGGAACGACGCTTCGCGTTGCGGACCCCGCCGTTGCTGGCCCTCGTGGCGGTCCCGCCGGTGTGGGCGCTCGCCGCGATGGTCGCGGTCGTCCCGCCGTTGGCGGTGGTCGGCCTGTGGATCCCCGCGCTGATCGTCGGCGTGGTGTGGGCCGTCGCGCTGCCCCGGGTGCTCGGTTCGTTGCATCTGCCCGCACGCCGGTGGGTCGTGTTCGTCCCGGCCGGCATGGTCCTGTCGGATCCGCTGATCCTGACCGACCGCCTGCTGTTCCCGCGTCGGAGCATCACCACGCTGGGACCGGCGTTCGCGGAGACCGACGCCACGGATCTGACCCGCGGCGCGTTCGGACTGGCCTTGCAACTGGACCTCGACGAACCCTTCGAGATCCCGTTGCGGGCCGACACCCCCGACGGCGAACGGGTCGTGACATCCGAACGGATCGTGTTCGCGGTGTTGCGACCGGGAGCACTGCTCGAGACGGCGGCACAGCGCCGTGTGCGGGTCGGCGAGACGCTCGTCGAGGCGGATCCGGCGTGCGTGGCGGCCGGACCGGGACCGGCCGGTGAGTCTCAGACGGCGGTGCCGCTCCCCAGGACGAGATCGTCGCGGTAGAACGCGACGGTCTGGCCCGGGGCAACCCGGATGTGGGGTTCGGCCCATTCGACGACCGCTCCCCCGACCCCGTCCGCGGTCACCACGGCGGCTTCCGCTGATCCGTGGGCACGGGTCTGCACGGCGACGTCACCCCACTCGGGTTCGGCCGACCAGGTGACCTGCGTGATCCCGGTGCGCTCGCAGAGCAGCTCGGTTCGACGACCGACGGTGACCCGGGCCTCGGCGACGTCGGTGGACACCACGTAGCGGGGTTCACCGCCGCCGACCAGGTGCAGGCCACGGCGTTGACCGACGGTGACCAGCTCGACCGATTCCACCGAGCCGAGCTTCTCGCCGTCGGTGTCGACGATCTCGCCGGGCGTGAACGGGATGCGTTCGGCCAGGAACCCCGAACGCTGTTCGGTCGAGGTGATGAAACACACCTCCTGCGAGTCCGGTTTCTGCGCCGTGCGCAGCCCGATCTCCGAGGCGATGGCCCGCACCCGTGACTTGTGCAGATCGCCGATGGGGAGTTCCAGACCCCCCAGCTGGTCCCCGGTGAGCATCGCCAGCACGTAGGACTGGTCCTTGGCGGGGTCCTCACCCCGGGCGATCCGGCGCCGACCGGACCCGTCGGTCACCACCCGGGCGTGGTGACCGGTGGC
>CAZVFF010000131.1:0-6825 GCA_964626395.1 uncultured Iamiaceae bacterium
CAGCACCGACACGTCGAAGGTCCCACCACCCAGGTCGAACACCAGGATCGTCTGGTCGGTGTCCTCACGCTCCAGCCCGTACGCGAGCGCGGCGGCGGTCGGCTCGTTGATGATCCGCAGCACCTCGAGCCCGGCGATCTGGCCGGCCTCCTTGGTGGCGGTGCGCTGGGCGTCGTCGAAGTACGCGGGCACGGTGATCACGGCCTGGTTGACCGAATCACCCAGGTAGGCCTCGGCGTCGGCCTTGAGCTTCATCAGGGTCCGGGCGGAGATCTCCTGGGACGTGTAGTCCTTGCCGTCGATGTCGATCTTCCAGTCCGAGCCCATGTGGCGTTTGACCGAACGGATCGTACGATCGGGGTTGGTGATCGCCTGACGTTTCGCGACCTCCCCGACGAGCACCTCGCCGGATTTGGAGAACGCGACCACCGACGGCGTGGTGCGGGAGCCTTCGGCGTTGGGGACGACGACGGGCTCGCCGGCCTCCAGAACGCTGACGACCGAGTTGGTTGTACCGAGGTCGATTCCGACAGCTTTGGGCATTCCGGGTGATCCTTTTTCTTCGAACTTGCGAGGATGAACGGTCATCACTCTAGAACCTTGAGTGTCTCATTGGCAACCTTGGGCGACGAAAGTCCGTGGCGGGCAGCGCGATCGTCCGATACCGTCGACTCCAGCACCGAACGAGATCGAACGGAGGGCTGAACCATGGCCGTTTCCCACTCCAAACCGGTCGCCGACCACCTCGAGACCCTGGTGACGACGATCTTCCACGGGCCACCACCGATCGGGATCGAGATGTGGGACGGGTCGACCCTCGGTCCGGACACCCCGACCACGATCCGTCTGCATTCACCGGTGGCGTTGCGACGGATGCTGTGGTCCCCCGGTGAACTGGGCCTCGCCCGCGCCTACGTGGCCGGCGACCTGCAACTCGACGGGAGCATCTTCGACCTGCTCGCCCTGCGCGACGCCATCGTCGACGACGACGGCGAGGTCCACGACGCCGGGATCACCACCCGGATGCTGCCCGAGTTCTTCCGGGCCGCGGCCGCGCTCGGCGTGCTGGGTGGCCCGCCGCCGGCTCCGGCGACCGAGGTGAAACTCAGCGGCATGCGGCACCTGCGCAGCCGCGACGCCCAGGCGATCTCGCACCACTACGACGTGTCCAACGAGTTCTACCGGCTCATCCTCGGCGAGACCATGACCTACTCGTGCGGGTACTGGGCCTCCGAGACCTTCGACCTGGACGACGCCCAGACCGCCAAGTACGAGCTGATCAGCCGGAAGCTGGATCTGCAGCCCGGCATGCGGTTGTTGGACGTCGGGTGCGGTTGGGGCGGCATGGTCCTGCACGCGGCCCGGCACCACGGGGTCACCGCGGTCGGGGTGACCCTGTCGGCCGAACAGGCCGCACTCGCCCGGGAGCGGGTCGCGGCGGCCGGGCTCGGCGACCGGGTCGAGATCCGCATCCAGGACTACCGCGACATCCACGACGGCCCGTTCGACGCGATCTCCTCCATCGGCATGTTCGAACACGTCGGGCTGTCGAAGGCGTCCGAGTACTTCTCGGACCTGTACGACCTGTTGGCCCCCGGCGCCCGGCTGTTGAACCACGCGATCTCCCGTCCGGACCCGACCCGTGCCGCGATCGCGCCCCGGTCGTTCAGGGCCCGATACGTGTTCCCCGACGCCGCGCTGATCGAGGTCGGCACGGCCGTGTCGGCGATGCAGGAGCACGGTCTGGAGGTCCGCGACGTCGAGTCGCTGCGCGAGCACTACGCGAAGACGCTGCGCCGGTGGGTCGCGAACCTGGAGGCGAACTGGGACGAGGCGCAACGTCTCGCCGGCCCCGAACGTGCCCGGATCTGGCGGCTCTACATGGCCGGATCCGCGCTGGCGTTCGAGGACGCCCGCATCGCAATCCACCAGGTGTTGGCGGTGCGCACCGCACCCGACGGGTCGTCGGGCATGCCGGCCACCCGCGAGTGGTTGGATCCCGCACACCCCGAAACGGTGGGCTGAACCGTCCCGGTCGGGGCGGCGTCGCCGGTCCGACGGGGACGGGTACGATCGGGGGCCGCATTCCGCCGTTCCCGGACGACACGTGACCGAGACCCCTTCCGAATCCGACACGACCGTGTCCGACCCGAGCGTGTCCGCCGGGACCGACGCGGATCGCGCCGACGCCGAAGACACCGCGCCCGTCGACCACACCCGTCGAAACCGCACCCTGTTCTGGATCTGTCAGGTCGCGGTCATCGTGCCGGTGTGGATCGCCGCGTACCGCGACGGCCACCGGGGCTGGTATCCGACGATGGACGCCGCCACGACCGTGCTACGGGCCCGCGACACCTTCGGCGGTGACCTGCCCCTGGTCGGCATGTGGTCCTCGGTGTCGGACAAGTTGGGCCAGGCCACCTACTTCCCCGGCGCCACCGAGCTGTACTGGCTCAGCGTGCCGATCCACCTGTTCGGCAACGAATGGGGCGCACTGATCGGCATGGCGGCGTTGGTGACGGTCTGGCTGGTCGTGGCCGGTTGGCTGCTGCGTCGCCGCCTCGGCGACACCGGGGCGGTCTGGGCCCTCGGGGCGTTCGGGTTGCTGCTGTGGACGATGGGCTCGGAATCGTTGCTCGACGTCGCTCCGATGCAGATGGTCACGATCCCCTTCGCGGTGTTCCTGGTGGCGGTGTGGTGCGTCGCCGACGGCGACCTGGACGCGATCCCGGTGCTGGCCGTGCTGGCCGTGTTCCTGTTCCTGAACCACCTCGTGCTCACCCTGTTGGTCCCCGTGATCGGGCTGGTCGCGCCGATCTCGCTGGTGATCGTGCTGCGGAAACTCCGACGGGACGAACCGGACCGGTGGCCCGACGTCCGGCGACGACTGGTGCGTCGACTCGCGGTCGCGGTGAGCCTCGCGATCGTGCTGTGGATCCCGACATTGATCCAGCAGTTCACGAACTCACCGGGGAACCTCACGAACCTCTACAACGCCACCCGCGTGGACCTGTCCCGCACATTGACGATGAGCCATGCCCTCGACGTGGTGGTCACGATCCTCCTCATCCCGCCGTTCTGGTTCCGCGACACCTTCCACGCCGCATTCGAGTCCGCACCGATCGGCCCGGGTGACATCGCCTCGGGGATCGCACTGGTGGCGGTCGTGGCCGCACTGTGGTTCGTGGCCGTCCGCCGCCGGGACCGCACGACGATCACGGCGTTGGCCGTGGCGACGGTCGCGACCCTGGCCGCGGTCGCGAACGTGCTGAGTGCACCCACCGACTTCGGCTACCAGCGTGCCTACTTCCGTTCCCTGTGGGGCACCGCGATGTTCGCGTGGCTGGCGGTGCTGTGGGCGACCGCGCGCGCGATCGCGGCGAAACGACCGGCGTGGATGCGCTGGCCGCACTGGAGCGCGGTCGGCACGGCCGCGGTGCTGGTCGTGGCGGCCGCGAACATCCCCCACTCGGACCCGGGCATCGACTCCAACGGATCGTCCGACGCGTCGATCGAACTGGCCAAGGAGGTGATGAACCGCGCGATCGTGAAGTTGCGTGACGTCGGACAGGTCGAGGTGTCCTCCACCGGGGACTTCTCGTCGTTCGGGCTGTCCTCGACCCTGATCCTGGTGTTGGACACCGACGGCATCGACGTGTGCGTGCCCGACGACATGGTCGCCCAGTACGGCGACTCGCGTGCCTGCGACGCCGACGCGCCGGACGTGTCGGTGCGGGTGTCGTCCGCGGCGTTCCCACCGTTCCCCGACGAGGACGTCATCGTGCAGGCCACGCTGCTCGACGAAGCCGAACAGGCCGAGAAGGCGGCGCTGACCGGGAAGGTGACCGACTGGCTGGGCAGCGTCCCCGAACTGCGGGCGAGCCCGTGGACCCGACGGATCCTCGAGGATGCGTACGGACCGGCCGCGGCCGACGACGTCGAGGCGCTCGCGTTCGACGACCGCGGGTACGGCCGCCGAACGCTCGTCCACGACCCCGACTTCGTGAGCTTCATCGCCCTGCGATCGTCCTGGGACGCCGACGGCACGGCCCGTTCCTCGGTCGACACCGGCGACCTGCCACCCGAGGTGCTGGTGCGCTGGGCGGAACTGACCTGGCGCGAATACACCGGCGAGTCGGTACGGATCTCGCGCCTCGACGACACGGTCTGGTCGGACATCCCCGCCGCCGACACCGGACGAGACCGGCGGGACTAACGTCGCCTGCCATGACCAGCACGCTCGTCCTGCTCCGTCACGGCCAGAGTCTGTGGAACGCCGAGAACCGTTTCACCGGCTGGTACGACACCGACCTCTCCGAGGTGGGTCGGGCCGAAGCGGCCGCGGCGGGCGAGCTGCTGCGTGACGCCGACGTGGAACCCGGCATCGTGCACACCTCGCTGCTGACCCGGGCGATCCACACCGCCGAACTGGCGCTGGGCGCAGCGGGCCGTTCGTGGATCCCGGTACGCCGGCACTGGCGGTTGAACGAACGCCACTACGGCGACCTGACCGGGAAGAACAAGGCCGAGACCGCCGATGCCTTCGGCGCGGACCGGGTGAAGGTCTGGCGACGCAGCTACGACGTGCCACCACCGCCGATCACCACCGACAACGCCTTCGATCCGGGTGCCGACCCGCGGTACGCGGCGCTCGCCCCCGAGGTCGTCCCGGCTTCGGAATGCCTGGCCGACGTGGTCGCCCGGATGCTGCCCTGGTTCCACGACGCGATCGTGCCCGACCTCGACCGGTACGGCACGGTGCTGGTCGTGGCCCACGGCAACTCGATCCGGGCGCTGGTCAAACACCTCGACGACGTCTCCGAGACCGACATCACCGGCGTGGAGATCCCCACCGGCGTGCCGATCGTGTACCGGCTCGACGGAAACCGACGTCCCACCGAGGCGTTGTCGGTACTGGACCGCGCCCTGGGAGACCCCGCCGAGATCGCCGCCGCGGCCGAAGCCGTCGCCCGTCAGGCGTCGAAGGGCTGATCCGCACCCCGGTCCCGATCCGGCGCGAAGGCGCCACGAGGACGATTAGGATCGCCCCCATGGCCAACCAGTACGCGGAGAAACTCAGCGAGCTGCCGCTGTTCTCGTCCTGTTCCAAGCGGGAACTGGCACGGATCGCCCGCGCCGGTGACGAGGTCCGGGTCGAGAAGGGCAAGGTCCTCGTCGACCAGGGTGAGATGGGTCGTGAGGCGTTCGTGATCCTGTCGGGTGAGGCCGCCGTGAAACGCAACGGCCGCAAGATCGCCACGCTCGGCCCCGGCGACCCGGTGGGCGAGCTGGCACTGTTGGACCGCGGGCCCCGGACCGCGTCGGTCGTCGCGACGAACGACCTGTCGGTGTTCGTGTTGTCGACCCGCGGATTCAACGCCGTGCTCGACGACGCGCCGGGCCTGTCCCGCAAGCTGCTCGCGTTTCTCGCCGGACGGGTCCGGGAGCTGGATTCCAAGAACTTCGGCTGACCCGGTCGGCAACGACGTTCACGGGCCGGCGAGGGGCCCGTGGATATCTGACTTGTCCGAAGCGGCCTTGGTAGCGTGCAGGTCGCTATGTCTGACACCACCCGCGGTATCCGTCCATATCACGTGGTCATCGGCATCGGCGCGGTCGTCGCGCTGGGCACGGCGGCTTCGGGGATCCTCCCCCTGATCACCCACTGGACGGAATCCAAACCGGTGAGCCGTCCCGTTTTCGGTGGCATCCCCAGCGGGATCGTCCTCGCGTTCTACGTGATCATGCCGCTCGTGCTGTTCTACGGCGCCGTGCTGTTCGCGAACCGGGTGAAGAACTGGGAACGCGGAACCCCCGACGACCGGTCCACCACGGCCGGGAACGTCATGACCCGCCTGAAGAACTACCGGGGCGGCGCGTACATGAAGACGCTGCTGCGTGACCCGGCCGCGGGTGTGATGCACTCGCTGATCTACTTCTCGTTCCTCATCCTGCTGGCGGTCACCTCGACCCTGGAGGTCGACCACCAGCTTCCGAACTCGTGGAAGTTCCTGCACGGCGGCGTGTACCAGGGCTTCTCGTTCATCGGAGACCTGGCCGGGGTGACGTTCCTGGCCGGCGTGATCTGGGCGATCCTGCGTCGCTACGTGCAGAAGCCGTACCGGATCCGGATCAAGACCAAGCCGGAACACGCGCTGATCCTGGGCACGATGCTGGTGATCGGCATCACCGGATTCACCACCGAGATGTTCCGGATCGCCGAGATGGGTGTCCCGGAGTTCGAGAAGTGGTCGTTCATCGGTTACCCGCTCGCACTGACCGTCGAGAACGTGTCGAACGCGGCCGGGTGGCACCAGGCGAACTGGATGATCCACGTCGCGTCGTTCGTGACGTTCCTGGTGCTGATCCCCACCACGATGCTGCGCCACATGTTCACCTCGCCGTTGAACATCTACCTGCGCGACCGGGAACGCCCCCGTGGCGCGATGCGGCCGATGCCGAACCTGATGGAGACCGAACTGGAGACCTTCGGGGCCTCCACCGTCGAGGACTTCACGTGGAAGCAGCTGTTGGACACCGACGCCTGCACCATGTGCGGCCGGTGCACCTCGGTGTGTCCGGCGCACGGCACCGGCAAACCGCTGGACCCCCGTGAGATCGTGCTCAAGACCGGTGAGGTCATGGCGGCCACGGGCAGCCCCGAGGTGTCGCCACCGATCGGGACCGTGCCCGAGATCACGGTGCCGGCCGATTCCCTGTTCGAACGGATCACCTCCGAGGAGCTGTGGGCGTGCACATCGTGCCGGGCGTGTGACGAGATCTGCCCGGTGAACATCGAGATCATGGACAAGATCCTCGACATGC
>CAZVFF010000132.1:0-6805 GCA_964626395.1 uncultured Iamiaceae bacterium
CCCCGGGGGCGCTTGGGGCCCCGGCCGCGGCGCGGGGGCGCCCCCCCCCCCCCGCGGGGGGGGGGGGCCCCCCCCCCGCCCCGCGTCCGGGCCCCGACGGCGCGGCCATCGGTCGTCGCCGGTGATCTCAGGATCCCGGGAGGCGCCACAGTTCGCCGAAGACGACCCCGTCGACGGTGACGGTGTGGACCAGTTCGGCGTTGTCGACCAGCCACGGGCGGTACCACTCCCGTGAAGGTCGTTGGTCGCCGACCTGGAAACTCATCGCATAGTCGGCTCGTTGCAGTTCGGCCCGGTCGAACGGCGAGAAGTACGCACCGCACCGGTCCACCGCGGGATGCCAGTACGCGTCGGCGACCACCACACCGGCGCAGTCCCCCTCGACGATGCGACGCAGCTCCGCGTCCAGACGTGACGATGCCTGGCCGCCTTCGGTCGGAATCCAACGCGCCGCGGCGCGTTGGCCTCCGAACAGCGGCGACGCCCACTGGCTCCCGAAGGGCGCTGCACGCAACGGAACCACCGACGCGACGACGAGAACGCCCACGCCGAGCCCGGCGAGCAGGGTCGGTCTGCGGGTGATCGACGCGGGGAGCCGGCGGCTCGCGTGGCTCGCCACGCGTGCACCGGCGATCACCCAGAACGGCAGGATCCCGAGGGTGTACCGGTCGTAACCGAAACGGCTGATCGCCAACGCGACCAGGTAGGGCACCGGTGTCAGGATCAACCAGGCCGGGATCCCGAACCGTGAGGTCGGTCGTGCGGATCGACGGGTACGGAACCGGCCGATGATGTCCCCGACGCCGGCGACGATCCCGGTCAGGCACCACAGGATCATCCAGGGGGTGAGCCGGAATGCGAGAGCCACCGCATGGAAGTGCGGGATGAACTCCCGGAGGTGTCCGTCGAACCAGCGCAGTCGTACCCGACCGACCTGGCCGGACGCATCCGTGACGAGTTCGATCTGACGGAACGGTGCCACCAGCAACGCCGGCCATGCGACGACGGCGACGGCGGCCGCGGCGACCAGGCCCGGAAGCGCGGCGCGCCCGAGTTCACGACCGCGGCCGCGGTAGCGGTGACGCCACGCGTCCCACCAGACCAGTGCCGCCCCCGGCGCGAGGATCCCGGCGGCGTTCGCCTTGGTCAACAGGGCGCCGGTCGCCAACAGCGCGGCCCCGACGAGCCAACCGCGGCGGGGTGGCCCGACCGGTGCGCCGTCCGGGTCCCCACGCGGTGTTTCGGCTCGTAGTGCCCAGGCGAACCCGCACAGCGCGGTGATCGAGAACATCGCCACCATCGCGTCGGTGTGCAGCTGCATCGACAGCGCCGCCACCCAGGGCTCCACGGCCAGCACACCGCCGGCGAACAGGGCGGTGCGGAGGTCGAACAGCCGACGGACCAGCACCATCATCAACACCAGCAGCGCACTGCAGACCAGGGCCACGACCCCCTGGGCGGCGCGCAGCACCTGGGGGGAGAACACCGGTGAGATCACGATGGGGTCGGTCAGGCCCAGTGCCGAGCCCGCTTGGACCAGGCCGCGTCCCGCGAGCCCCGCCCAGATCGTGGTGATGCCCGGCATCGTCGGGTTCGTCAACCCCAGGTCGGGATCCTCCGCTGAAGCGTGCGCCAGATCGCCGTCGGCCAAGGCGGTCGCGAAGCCTGCCGCGCGGTGCATCCACAGCGATTCGTCGTAGGTCTGGGTGGTCGGTCCCGGCGCCCAGAGGCGGATACCGAGTGCGATCAACCCGATGGCGATCACCAGTGCCGTGCCACGGGGCCGTGGTCGATGTCGGACGACCTCGCGGTCGGCTGCGGTCATGGTCCCGTCAGACTAGAGGTCGTCCGGGGTCGGGACCCGGGCGGTCGGCCCCCTCCGGCGGAGTAGGGTCACGGCTGGAAACCGTGCGACGCGATCGAGGAGGAGCCCCGTGGGCGGACCGGCAGGCGAGACGAGTCCCGGGATCGATCGCGTGAGCGGGTCGGTCGCGATCATCACCGGCGGTGCCCGTGGTCAGGGCAGGAGCCACGCGCTCGCCCTGGCCGAACGTGGCGTCGACATCGCCGTGTGCGACCTCGCGGCCGACCTGCCGACCGTGCCGTATCCGATGGCGACCGACGAGGATCTCGCCGAGACCGTGCGTCTGGTCGAGGCGACCGGACGGCGGTGTGTCGGTGGGACCATCGACGTGCGCGATGTCGCAGCGGTGGACACGTTCGTCGCCCGGGCCGAGGAGTCGCTCGGGCCGATCGACATCGCCGTCGCGAGCGCGGGAGTCACCGCGATCACGCCGATCTCGACGATCACACCCGACGAGTGGGCCACCGTGATCGACATCAACCTGACCGGTACGTTCAATCTGGTCCGTGCCGTCGCTCCGGGGATGGCCGAGCGGGGTGGGGGGCGGATCGTCACGATCGCGTCGATGATGGGTCGGTCGGCGAACCCGGCCATCTCGGCATATGTGGCCTCGAAATGGGCGGTCGTCGGATTCACCAAGTCGATCGCACTGGAACTGGCCGGCAACGGCGTGACCGTCAACGCCGTGGCACCCGGCAACGTGCGGACGCCGATGATCGAGAACACGTGGTTCATCGACATGATGCGCCCCGACCTGGACGCGCCGACCTTCGAGGATCTCCAGATGCCGCTCGGCTCGTTGCAGCCGATGGGGGTCCCGTGGCTCGAACCCGGTGAGATCACCGGTGCGGTGCTCTACCTGTGCAGCGACGCGGCCCGTCACGTCAGCGGGACCGTCATCGACGTCAACGCCGGCGCCTCGGGGGCCTTCACCGCCTGAGATCGGCCGGACCCGGGAGTCCGGGCGGTCAGGATCCGAACGCGCGGGCCCGTTCGACCGCCCGGTGCCAGCGTCGGAAGCCGGCCTCGTCGGGTGCCCCGACCGGTTCGAACCGGCGACGGTCGGCGGTCAGGGTGACGAGCTCGTCGCGGTCCCGCCAGAACCCCTCGGCCAGACCCGCCAGGAACGCGGCGCCCAACGCGGTCGTCTCGACGTTCGCGGCGCGAACCACCGGCGTGCCGAGCTGGTCGGCCTGTGCCCGACACAGCAGGTCCATCACCGCCGCGCCGCCGTCGACCCGCAGTTCGGTCAATTCCCGGCCCGTCCCGGCGACCATCGCGTCGATCACGTCTCGGGTCTGGTACACCATGGCGTCGATCACGGCACGGGCCAACTGGGCCCGTCCCGAGCCGCGGGTCAGACCCAGGATCGTCCCGCGGGCCGCCGGATCCCACCACGGCGAGCCCAGACCGGTGAAAGCCGGCACCAACACCACACCGCCGGTGTCGGTGCACGACATCGCGAGCGCCTCGAGTTCGTTCGCCGCTCCGATGACGCCGAGGCCGTCGCGCAACCACTGCACCGCCGAACCGGTCGCGAAGATCGATCCCTCCAGCGCGTAGGTGGGTGCTTCCCCGGTGAGCTGCCAGGCGACCGTGGTCAGCAACCCGTCGACCGGACGAGGCAGTTCCTCACCGACATTGAGGAGCACGAACGAGCCGGTGCCGTAGGTGTTCTTCGCGGTCCCCGGGTTGAAACAGGTCTGGCCGAACAGGGCGGCCTGCTGGTCGCCGGCGATCCCCGAGATCGGGATGCCGTCGGGGATACCGTCGACGCCGCTGGTGGTCCCGAACCGACCGGCGGTGGGCCGCACCTGCGGCAGGACCCCGGCGGGGATGTCGAACAGGCCGCACAGTTCGGTCGACCACGACATGCCGCCGATGTCGAACAGCATCGTGCGGGACGCGTTCGACGGTTCGGTGGCGTGCACGGCACCGCCGGTGAGACGCCACAGCAACCAGCTGTCGACGGTGCCGATGGCGACCGAATCGTCGCGGGGTACGCCGCCCCGGTCGAAGAGCCATTCGATCTTCGTCGCCGAGAAGTACGGGTCCGGTACGAGTCCGGTCACCGACCGCACCAGATCGGCGCGGTCCCGAGCGAGCTGTTCGCAACGGTCCGCGCCGCGGCGGTCCTGCCAGACGATCGCCCGGTGCAGCGGCCGCGAGGTCGCGCGGTCCCAGGCGACGATCGTTTCGCGTTGGTTCGTGATCCCGATGGTCACGGGTGCCGCGCCGAGGTCGGCGATGAGTTCGGCGGTCACCGCGAAGATCGCGTCGGCGATCTCGGTGGCGTCGTGTTCGACCCGACCCGGGAGGGGGAAGTGCTGGGTGAACTCCCGGTAGCGGTGGGTCACGACCGTGCCGTCACTCCCGACCGCGACGGCACGTACACCCGTGGTTCCGGCGTCGAGTGCGCACACGTACCGCATCGGGTCAACGGCCTTTCGATCGCGTCGTGGTCGACGTCGAGGGTTTCGCGATGAAGTCGCTGCGCTTCGCGGTCCACTGGCTCCCCGACTCGGTGGGGATCTTGATCTGTTCGCCCTCGACCCGCACCCCGATCGAGTCGACCCCGAGCTGGTTCTCCCGATCGGTCAAGGTCCATACGATCTGCTGGTAGGCGCGGACGTTGTTCGGGCTGGACACGTCGGTGATCTCCTCGGAGAGGTTCACGATGAGGGTCTTGCCGTCGTGGCTCGGGTCCGACCCGAGCAGTCGGGTGTCGGGCGGGACGAACGACGTCAACCCGGCCCGCTCGCGCAGCTCGTCGTCGGGTCCCGCGGCGAGCGCGTCGACGAGGAACCTGGGTGACACCGCCTCGAGGTCGACCTCTTCGCATTCCAGGTCGGGGCTCTCGGTCTCCTCGTCCTCGTCCTCGGGCACGAAACAGACCCGCCCCTGCACGATCGAAGCCGGTGTGGTCGTCGTGGGCGCCGGGAACAGGTCCACGACCTTGTCCCGGTCGATCGATCGTGGAGTCGTCTCCGCGGGAAGTGGGCTGCAGGAGCCGACCGTGAACAGCAACGCCGCGACCGCGAGCGTCGAGCCGATCCTCCGACGTCGGTGTGGAACGTTCAAACCGGGACCTCGATCTCGTCGGGTTCGATCGCCACGCCCAGTTCGACGACGAAACGGGCGCCTTCCGCGCCGTTCGGGCGGTCCTCGATCCACACGTCACCACCCTGCAGCCGCATGTGCTCGGACACCAACGCGAGCCCCAGACCGACGCCCGAGCCGGTGGTGCTCCGCCGTCCTGCGGCCGAGCCGCGCGAGAAACGGTCGAAGATGACGGTGCGGTCGGCCTCGGGTACGCCCGGACCGTCGTCCTCGATGGCGATCCGTACGTGTTCATCGACTCGGCGGATCTCCACCCGCACTGCTCCATCGCCGTACTTCTCGGCGTTGTCGAGCAGGTTGGCGAGCACACGTGACAACCGGCGTTTGTCGACCCGGACCTTCGCGGCCTCCAGGTCGGGTTCGATGTCGACGGGGATGTCGAGACGCCGCTGTGCGAGCGTGGCCCGCACCAGTTCGGTGATGCGCACCTCGGACAGTTCCAGCCGGATCGCGCCCGAGTCGTAGCGGGAGATCTCCAACAGGTCCTCGACGAGTTGCTGGAATCGTTCCAGGTCGGCCGACATGAGGTCGATCGCCGCCCGTGCGGGACCGTCGGGGATGTCGTCCCGACGTGCCTCGAGCACGCCCATGGACGCGGTCAGGGTCGTGATCGGGCTGCGCAGTTCGTGCGAGACGTCCGAGGTGAACCGGGCGTCACGGTCGATGCGGTCCTCCAGGTTCGAGGCCATGTGGTTGAACGTGTCGACCAGTTTCGCCAGGTCCGGGTCCGAGGTCTGTTCCAGACGTGTTCCCAGGCGACCGCCCGCGATCGCCTCGGCGGCCAGACCGATCGACCCCAGCGGTCGCAGCACCCCGCGGCTGATCCACCACCCCAGTGCCGTACCCAGGACCGTGGTCCCCACCATCGCGATGGCCAACACGATCGCGAGGGTGTTCAGCGTGCGGATGATGTCCTCGAGCGAAACGATCTCGTAGTAGCCGCCGATCTTGCCGTCGACCTCGAGCATCGGCAACGGCAGGCCGACCACGATCATCGTCTCCGAGGAGATCGCCGAGCGGATCATCGCCGGTTCGCCCCCCTGGACGTCGTGGACCAACGCCGTGGGGATCCGGTCGAAACCGATCTCGCTCTTGGTCGACTGTTCCTGCAGTTCACCCGCCGGGTTCGGGATCTGTGCCACGGCGATGCTGCCCGAACCGACCCCGAGTGAATTGAGCGCGTCGGTCAGACGTTGGGTGTCGGCCGACTTGTTCGTCAGCGCCGACTGGATGGCGCGGGCGTGCACGTAGGCGCTGCGGGTGGTCTCCTTTTCGCGTTGTTGCAGCAGGTTCCGTCGCGCCAACGAGTAGGTGCTGACCGACAGGATCAGCGACAGCAACGCGGCGCCCAGGGCGAAGGACACCATCACCCGGGTTCGGAGCCGCACCGGACGGCGGAGACGCAGTGGCACCGTGGGACCTCAGGGCTGGAGCTTGTAGCCCAACCCCCGCACGGTGACCACGTGGCGGGGGTTCGCGGGATCGGCTTCGACCTTGGTGCGCAGCCGCCGGATGTGGACGTCGACGAGTCGACCGTCGCCGAAGTAGTCGTAACCCCACACCCGCTCCAGCAGCACCTCGCGGCTGAACACGCGTCCGGGGTTCGATGCGAGCTCGACCAGCAGACGGAATTCGGTCTTGGTCAGGTGGACCTCGTTGCCGCCGAGACGCACCGTCCCCTCCTCCGGGATCACCTCGAGGTCGCCGAAACGCAGGTGGGTGGCACCGTCGTCGGTGGTCCGGGAACGTCGCAGCAGGGCCCGGATCCGTGCGGAGAGCTCCTTGGGGGCGAACGGCTTGGTGAGGTAGTCGTCGGCGCCC
>CAZVFF010000133.1:0-6777 GCA_964626395.1 uncultured Iamiaceae bacterium
CGTCGTTGGACGACTGCGAGGCGTTCACGTGGTCGTTGGGGTGCACGGCGTCGTGGGATCCGAGCCGTTCCGACGCGAGCGTCGCGACGACCTCGTTGGTGTTCATGTTCGACGACGTGCCCGACCCGGTCTGGTACACGTCGACGGGGAACTCGGCGTCCCACTTCCCGGCGGCGACCTCCTCCGCGGCGGCCGCGACGGCCTCCGCGACGGTGTCGTCGACCTTGGCGACCCGTTCGTCGGCGGCGTTCACCCGCACCGCCTCGGCCTTGACCATGCCGAGCGCGTGGACGATCCGCGGGTCGATCGGCCGGTGCGAGATCGGGAAGTTCTCGACCGCCCGCTGGGTCTGGGCGGCCCATTTGGCAGCGGCGGGGACCCGCACCTCACCCATGGAGTCGTGCTCGATCCGGAAGTCTTCGGCGCTCTGTTCGCTCATGGCGCCCAGATTAGGACGCCTCCCCGCCGGTGACGATCCCGGGAGGATGCGTTGTCAGTCCGTCGGATCCGGATCCTCGCCATCGTCCCGGCCGTCGTTCACCCCCACGGGTCCACCGGTGTCCGACCGGTCCCCTTCGGGGGTCATCGTGGCGAGGCGTTCGGCGACCGCGG
The DNA here is from genome assembly GCA_964626395.1 of uncultured Iamiaceae bacterium. Taxonomy (GTDB): domain Bacteria; phylum Actinomycetota; class Acidimicrobiia; order Acidimicrobiales; family Iamiaceae; genus JAFDWI01. The sequence continues at coordinate 613 of CAZVFF010000133.1, forward strand.
CGGCCAGGGCGTCGGATCCGGAACGGTCCCGGTCGTCGGTGTCGTCGTCGGGGTCGGCGTCGTGCGTGAGATGGTCGCCCACCGCGTCGGCCAGATCCGACGCGCCTCGGTCGTCGGGGTGTCCGAGTGCGTCCTGGAGTTCGGTGACCACACGATCCTGGTCGGCGGCGGCGTTGGGCAGGCAACCGAACGCCTTGCGGGTGCGGTCCACGCCGTCGGTGCGGTGGTGCACCAGGAGCGGACGCCCCGACCACTGCAGGTTCCCCCACAGCGACGTGTCGGCTTCGATGGCGGTCACGTCCGCACGGTCCAGGTGGATGTCGGTGTATTTGCCGGCGACGTGCACCCAGTCCTCGGCGACATCCAACCGGCAGCGCAGCCCCAACAGGTACCAGACGGCCAACACCATGGTCACCGCGGCGTCGATCACGAAGAACGACGCCGGCGGACGGGGATCCAGCGTCGAACCGACGACGAAACCGGTGACGCCCAGGATCAGGATGAGCGCGGCTCCAGCCATGGACACCACGCGGTACATCGCGTTCTGGTAGCGGGTGAACGGTTCGCCCGGGTCGTCGGGTTCCACCCTGACCTCATCGGCATCGGGGTCCGGATTGCAAGCACCCGCGGTGACGGGCTGCAGCGGGACGGAACGGTTCAGAAACGGCCCTGCGGGTCGGTGCGCACACCCAGCTGGGCGGCGAGTTCGGCGAGTTCGCGTTCGTCCAGCCCGCCGGTGCCGGTCCCCCGACGGATCGGCGGTTGCCATCCTTCGACCGGATCCCAGGATCGGATCACCCGGGCCGGAGATCCGACGATCACCGAATGGTCCGGGATCTCGCCGCGCACGATCGACCCGGCGGCGACGACCACGTTGCGGCCGATGTCGGCACCGGGCAACACCACCACGTTGGTGCCCAACCAGGATCCCGCCCCGATCCGTACCGGGTCCTCGGTCGGCCACTGACGTCCGATGGGCTGTTCGGGGTCGGCGTAGGTGTGGTTCTGGTCGGTGATGTACACGTACGGGCCGGTGTAGACGTCGTCCTCGATCACGACCCGGTCATGGGCGACGATGTGGCTGCCCCGACCCAGCACGACGCGGTCCCCGATGCTGAGCACGCAGCGGTCGCCGTAGTCGTGGCCGGGTCCGAAACCGACGGCGAGGCTGTTGTGCATCCCGATCATCGTCCCGGAGCCGATCTCGATGTGGGCCTCACCGAAGATCGACGCCCACGGGTAGGAGATGCAGCTGGCCTCACCGAAGCTGCGGAACCGGCGGCCCCGTTTCGAATCGGGTCCGATCGCGCCGAACCGCCGGATGCGGTCGGTGGCGTCGCCGATCAGATCGGCGGTACGCGACCGCGCCCACGCCCGGGCCTCGTCGATCCCTCGCACGGACGGTCAGGGTAGTGGGTGGTGGCCCACCGGTCGCATCAGGCGGCCGCGGGGCCGCCACGGACGAGACGACCCGGTCGTTCACCGGTGTCGGCGCCGTGGTCGCGGGTGACCGTTCCCGCCACGAGTGTGGCGACGTACCCGTCGGCGTGCTGCAGGATCCGGCTCGCCCCCGAGGGCAGGTCGTGCCGCAGCACCGGCGCTCGGATCGCCAGCGCGTCGAGGTCGATGACGTTCAGGTCCGCCCGCTTGCCTTCGGCGACGACGCCGCGGTCGGCGAAGCCGTACAACGCCGCGTTCGCACCCGACAGTTTGTGGACCAGCAGCTCGATCGGCAGGCGTTCCCCGACGGTGCGGTCCCGCGCCCAGTGGGTCAGGTGGAACGTCGACGCGGAACAGTCCGAGATCAGGTTCACGTGGGCGCCCGCGTCACCCAGGCCGGTCACCGTGTCCGGGTGCAGCATCATCTCGCGGCACACATCAAGGTTCCCACCCACGTAGTTCGAGCCCAGCAACGCGTAGAAGGCGCGTCCGTCGTCCTCCAGGAGCAGGTCGTACATGTACTCGACCGGGTCGGCCCCGGCGGCGACGGCACGGGCGTGCACCGATTCGGACAGGTCGGGTTCGTAGTTCACCGGTTCGCCGAGCGGGAACGTCAAGGGCAGTGCGGGGCCGAACAGTTTGATGATCGCCCGCGTGAAATCGCGGGCGTCGCCGGAAACGTCGTGCTCGTCGAGGATCGCCCGCCGCACCTCGGGGCGGCGCATCTCGGCGACCCGTTCGGCGAGCGGCAACCCGGCGATCGCCTCGTAGGTGGGCCGCCCCATGAACAGGTGGTAGGTGTCCAGGCTGGTCATGATCGTCACGGACCGGGGGATGACCTGGGGTCGCAGGTGGGCACCCCGCGCGTTCGCGGCGGTCGCCGCGTCCAGCACGAGCCGCCAGTGGTCGGGGTCCTCGAACAACTGGACGGTCGTGAAGGTGACCGGGCGTCCACTGGTCCGGGAGATCTCCTCCAACATGGGGACCTCCTCGACGGGTTTGGCGCGTTCACCCCCCAACGCCTGCAGTTCGCCGATCGTGCCGGACACGATCGCCTCGAACACCCCGTGGCCGGCACGTCGCAGCGCGTCACCCAACGCGAGCAGCTCGTCGAGTTCCGCGTAGGTGCCCGGTACGGGCCGTCCCGACCGGGCACGGTGCCCGACGGTGCGTGACGTGGAGAACCCGACCGCCCCGGCGCGCATCGCGTCCTCGACCAGCCGGGACATCCCGGCGATGTCCTCGGCGGTGGCGTCCTCGTTCGCGGCGCCCCGTTCGCCCATCACGTAGAACCGGACCGCCCCGTGCGCGACCTGCGCGGCCACGTCCAGGGCGTAGGAGCGGGAGTCCAACACGTCGAGGTATTCGGCGAAACTCTCCCACTCGCCCCAGGGCATGCCCACGGCCAGGGCCGTGCCGGGAATGTCCTCGACGCCCTCCATCAGGTCGATCAGCGCGTCGTGGTCGCCGGGACGCACCGGTGCGAACCCGACGCCGCAGTTGCCCATGACCACGGTGGTCACCCCGTTCACCACCGACGGTTCGATCGCGTCGTCCCAGGTGACCTGGCCGTCGTAGTGGGTGTGCACGTCGACCCAACCCGGGGTGACGAGCCGCCCGTCGGCGTCGATCGTCCGTCGGCCCGTGCCGTCCAGGGCGCCCACGGCGGTGATGCGCCCGTCGGTGATGCCCACGTCGGCCCGACGTGGTGGCGCGCCGGTCCCGTCCACGACGGTTCCACCGGTGATCACGGTGTCGAACATGGTGCCCCCTGGTCGGCTCGTGCGCCCGGGGTCCCCCGACCTCCGGTGCGCGGTGTCGGGGTGAACCTACCAGTCGATGCCGAGGGTCGTCCGCAGCGTCGACTCGAACGCCGCGTCGTCGAGGGCCTTCCTGGTGGACAGGATCATCGCCGCGTCGTCACCGACGGTGACCCGCAGTGGCGTGGTCGGGTCCTCGATGGCGTCCGCGATGGCCACCGCGACGGGTTCGGGGCCGGCCATGGTCCCGCCGACGAGTTCGTCGACCGCCGCGGACCACTGCCGGTGCAGTTCCGCGTACGGGGTGGCGGCGATGTCGATCGGTTCGGGTCCGTGTTGCAGTGCGGTCGCGAAATGGCCGGGTTCGATGATGACGACCCGCACCCCGAAGTGGCCGAGTTCGTAGTGGGCGGCTTCGCTGAACGCTTCGAGGGCCCGTTTGGACCCGGAGTACACGCCGTGCAGCGGCGAGGTGACGGCCCCCTCGACCGAGGACACGTTGACGATCACCCCCGTACCCCCGGCACGCATCGCGGGTGCGACGGCCTGCATCATGCGCAACGGCCCCAGGGTGTTGGTGGCGAAGGTGGTTTCGACGAGGTCCGGGGGGTAGGTCTCCAGGGGTCCACGGTGGGAGATCCCCGCGTTGTTGACGAGCACGTCGATCGGTCCCGCTGCAGCGACGGCGGCGTCGATCGACGCCTGTTCGGTGACGTCCAGGGCGAGTCGTTGCGCGACGTCCAGGTCGGCCAGGGCCGACAGTTCCCGGGCCGTGGCGATCACGTCGTGGCCGCGTTCGCCGAGCTCCAACGCCGTCGCGCGACCGAACCCCGATGAGCAACCGGTGATCAACACACGTGCCATGGGGTTGCATCTTCGCACGAGTTCGGGATCGGCGCTGTCATGGTGACCCGGCACACTGGAGCGATGCCCGAACCCCTCGACGTCACCGCCGTCACCGACGACGTGCTGGGCGAGAACTACGACGGCGGCGCAATCGATCGGGGCCGCGGGTACGCCGACGACGGACGGGTCCGGCTGATCTCGACCGCGCCGGACCGGTTGAGCGCGGTGGTGGCCGGGTCGGGGCGCAACACCTACCTGGTGAACGTCGGCTGGCGACCCCTGGGTGGGGGCATCGTGGTCGACGACACCTGTTCGTGCCCGCTCGGCGGATTCTGCAAGCACGCCGTCGCCACGATCCTGGTCGCCCGCCGTGAGGCCGAAGAGCAGCAGCCCGATGCGGCGCCGGCCCGGTCGTGGCGCGACGTGCTCGCAGACGTGGTCGGCACCGGCGACGGCAACCGTGCCGCGCTGGAACCGTTGGCGTTGCAGCTCAGCATCGCCGAACCGGGTTCCGGGCGGTTCTCCGGCGACGCGCGGTTGCGGTTGCTGGCGCGGCCGATGCGCCCGGGGAAACGGGAACCGTGGATCAGGACCGGCGCCACCTGGCGGGACCTGGCCGGCGGCTACGGGACCGGCGGACTGGTCCGCGAACACGTGCTCGCATTGCGGGCCCTGTGGAACGCATCCCCCCGTCACGCCTACCACCCCGACACCGGGCCGATCGGGCTGGAACGCTTCGGGCCGGCCCTCTGGTTGCATCTGGCCAACGTCGTCGATTCGGGTGTGGTGCTGCTCGACGAGCGGGGCGACCGGCGGGTGCGGCTGCACGAGGACCCGGCCCGGGTCGACATCGACCTGACCGCCGCCGAGGACGGCGCGGTCCGGCTCACCGCCGGGTTCGCGGACGACGACGGCCCGCTGGACCCGGCCCCGGGCACGTTCGGCTTCCTGGGTGTGCCGGTCCACGGGTTGTTCACCGAGACGGTGGCGGACGGGCTGGTATTGCGTCGCCTGGAACGGGTCGCCGATTCGGCGATGTTGGCGTTGGTGTCCGGCCCTCCGCTGGAGGTGCCCGCCGCCGATGTGACCGAGTTGACCGACGACTACGGGCCGTTGCTGCAACAACACGGTCGGCTCGGATCCTCGGACGGGTCGGTGACGGTCGCCACCCGGCGGTTCGACGGGCTGGCGTTGTGCATCGAACGACCCGGCGTGGACGTGGCGGAGGCGGCCTGGGCGGCCCGGTACACCCGTGGTGGGACGGTCGAGCGGATCCGCTTGGACGACCCCGACGGCCGGCTCCGGGACCGCGCCGCCGAGGCCACCGCCGTCGCCGAGCTGGACGTTCCCGCCGGACTGCGACCGCTGGTGTGCGCACCGGACGGCACCCCGCGTGGGGGGACCCTGCGGGGCGTGGACGCGGTGCGGTTGTTGACCGATGTGGTGGCCTGGGCCACCGGAGTCGGTGTCGAGGTGGTGGTGACCGCCGCGGGTGACGGCGACGTCCCCGAGTTGCGCGAATCGGTCGCGGATCCGCTGATCAGCCTGGACGTCACCGACACGGACGACCCCGACGGGCGCACCGACTGGTTCGACCTGTCGGTTTCGGTCAGCGTCGACGGTGAACAGATCCCCTTCGCGGTGCTGTTCCGTGCGTTGAACGCCGGCGAGGAACTGTTGGTGTTGCCCACCGGCACGTGGTTGCGTCTGGACCGTCCCGAGTTCGCGCGTCTGGCCGCGTTGATCTCCGAGGCCCGTGGCCTGGCCGACGCTCCCGCCGACGATGACACGGTCCGGATCGGACCGTTCCAGGTGTCCTGGTTCGACGAACTCGCGGCGCTCGGGGTGATCGGGCGCCAGAGCGCCCGGTGGCGCGACGCGGTGGCCCGTCTGGAGAACCTGTCGGCGCCCGAACCGGTCGCCCCACCGGCGACGTTGCAGGCCGAGCTGCGTCCCTACCAGCAGGAGGGCTTCTCGTGGCTGCGGTTCCTCGAGTCGAACGACCTGGGCGGCATCCTCGCCGACGACATGGGGCTCGGCAAGACCGTCCAGGTGCTGGCGGCGTGTCTGGCGGTGCTCGAGCAGCAGCCCGACGCCCGGTTCCTGGTGGTCGCCCCCA
>CAZVFF010000134.1:0-6755 GCA_964626395.1 uncultured Iamiaceae bacterium
CCCCGGCCATCCAGATCCGACCGTCGTCGGCCAGGCGCGCCCCACGGATCTGGGACAGCCCGTGGTCGGCGAACGTCCGCACGTCACCGTCGACGGTCATCCGGATCGTGTGACCCGAGTCTTCACCCCACAACGCGCCGTCCACCGGGGCGAGCACCCGGTCGACCCGATCGCCCTCGGGCAGGATCACCACGTCGGTGTCACCGTCCGCGGTGACCCGGGCGACACCCCACACCCACGGACCGTACGGCTCGGTGCGGATCGTCGAATCGTTGATCGCCCATGCCGTCCCGTCGGGACCCACGAACACTTCACGGGGGTAGTCCATCCATTCGTGGGTGAACACCTCGGCGACGCCGTCCGCCGACACCCGACCCAACGAATCGTCACGCGACAGGGCGAACCAGACCGAACCGTCCGGACCGGGCTTCAACGCCGTCGACCACTCCACACCGGCGACGTCGAAGCTCTCCACGGTGCCCGACGGCGAGACACGCCCCAGGGCACCCGAGGCCACGAACCAGGCGGACCCGTCCGAACCGACGGCGAACTGTCGCAGATCGAACATCGCCGGGTCCTGCCACGACGACACGGTGCCGTCGGGGTCCACCCGGTAGATCGTCCCGTCCTGCTGGTAGTCGCCCATGTAGAAGAACAGCTCCCCACCGGGCCCGACCGTCAGGCTGCGCGGAGACCACGGGATGTCCTCACCGATCAGGTCGACGGTCCCGTCCGCGCTCACGTGCCCGATCATCGCGGTCGTCGAACCGCTCCCGAGTCGGACGTACACCTGGAACCACAGCTCACCCGTCGGGGTCGCCCGCAGGTCGTACAGGTTCGTCCACGTCTCGTCCCCGATCCGGGTGCGTTCGCCGTCGGGGGAGATCCCGAGCAGCCACGCACCGGACTGGTTCACCGAAGGGTTCGCGAACCACGCGGTCCCGTTCGCCACCACCGGGACCGACGGGTCGTTGAAGTCCGGCGCCGGGGCGTCGTCGGCCTCGAACCGGGTCACCGCACCGGCGGGTGTCGCGAACGCCACGCCCGTCCGGTAGGCACCCTGGTAGGGCGGGTCGGGCTGGTGCATCGGATACCAGACGTTGCCGTCCGAATGCTGCGTGAGCCGACCGTGCACCCGGGCGTCGACCGTCGAGGACGACATGTCCGAGGCGACCCGCGACAGACCCTGCCAGCGCGTGTACGGGTTCCACGACAGGAACCACAACGAATCGTCCGGCATGACCGTCATGTCGACCATGGAGCCCACCGAACCACCCCAGTGGAACGTGCCGTCGGCGTCCATGCGGGCGACCACCCCGTCGGAACTGTCCCCACCGGCGGCACCCATGACCGACCCCTCCAGCGCGAACCACACCCCGCCGTCCGAACGCAGCAACGGTGCGGTGATCGTCGGATCCAGGTAGTGCGGCAATGGTTGTTCGGGGCCTTCGAAGGGGAACGTGGTGACGTCCCCGGTCGCCGAGACGTGACCGACCAGATACTCGGGCACCACACCCTCGGAGCCGTACCGCGGGGGGTTCCCCGCGGTGAACCACGCCCGACCGTCCGCGGTGACCGCCACACCGGCGACCCGCTCGCCGCCACCGGGTTCGAACATCGTGAACCCACCCGTCGGGGTCACCCGCACCAGCCGGTTCGGACCCGTCGGCGCGGGGGTGTCGGTCGCACCCTCGTCGATGTCCTCCCCGACGAACCACAGGTTCCCGTCGGCACCCACCGTCAACTTCGTCGGCGACAGTCCGTCGGGGGCGTCGAACACCGTCGCCGCACCCGCCGGGGTCATCCGCACCAGACGACTGGTGTGGACCGTTCGCGGTGACCTCGGCGTACCGTCCGGCATGGGTTCGACCTCGACCGTCTGCGCCATCGTGTCGATGAACCACACGTTGCCGTCCGGGCCGGATTCGAAACGGTTCACGACCGTGTCGTCCGGATCGCCGTGGTCGCTCGTGGTCAACGGCGAATCCGACACCCGGAACCGCAGCGTGTCGGGCACGTCCCACCCCGGGACCGACATCTGCGTGAACACCCCGGCGGTGTCGACCGCGACGACCGAATGGGTCCACTCGCCCGCCCCCTGCGACACACTCGCCTCCAACCACAACCTGCCGTCCGGCCCGAGGGCGGGTTCGGACAGGATCCCGGGGAACGGCGAGGAGAACCGGGTGATCGTCCCGTCGGTGGTGACCCGCGACACGCCCGCCGAGGCGGAACCCCCGTAGGCACCCGGGGCCTCGATGAACCAGATGTCCCCGTCGGCGCCCACGGCCAACCCACGGGGATCGTCCATCACGGCGTCGGTGAACTCGACGATCTCCCCGTCCGGGCCCACACGGCCGACCGCGGGGGTGTCCAGACCGCTGGATCCGGCGCCACGGTTCCACCACAGGTTGCCGTCCGCGCCCGAGACCAGCCGGTCGCCTGCCACCACCACACGCTCGTCGGCGGCGTTCTCGAAGATCTCCACGGTGCCGGGCTCGGGCACACCCGGTGCCGCCACGGCCTCGCCTGCACCGCTCACGACCGCCACGGGCACGACCGAGGCGGCCAGGAACGACAACACCGCCAGGCCTCGTGTGCCTGCACGCCGCCGCCGTCGACCGGGCGCGGTGTCGCCGCGCACGCGTCCGAACGATCCGAATCGGTTCATCTCCGCCTCCGCACGAGCCAACTTGGAGCCGATCCTCCCCCGCCGGGGATTCCGATCGGCCGTGGAGCGGCCACTCTGGCCCACCGTTTCCCGCGCGTCAAACGCGGGCTCGGCTCGATGCGGTCGATCGTGCCGCCACGCCGCCGTGGATGGCAGCCCCAACGGGATTCGAACCCGTGTCTCCACCTTGAGAGGGTGGTGTCCTGGGCCTCTGGACGATGGGGCCACGTGTGGTCCGGTGTGGACCGGACACGAGTGGCGATCCTAGCGTCTCGGGTCGTCCCGCCCCCAGCCCCGAAGAGGTCGACCGATGAACGACGATCACGTCGAAGTCCCCGAACCGGAAACGGTGCGTCGGATCCACCGCACGATCGAGCCGTACCACGCGATCGTCTACTTCGCCTCGGAAGGCGCCGAGGTGTACGGGCGCCTCGGTCTGGATGCCCGCTCGGGCTACTTCGCGTCGCGTGCCGCGCCGTTGGGCGCGGTTCCCGCCGAGGTCGTCACCGCCACGTTCTACAACTTCGCGCCCCGCCTGGTGCATCGCGCGATGCAGGGCGTGTGGGACCACACGACACCGACCGCGGTGCTCGAAGCCCGTCTGGAGGTGGCCGATCGCGCGTTGCGGTCGCACCTGGGCGATGACGTGATCGGTTCGGAGGGGATCCGTCGGGCCGCCGAGCTCGCACGTGCGGTGGCCACCGAGGCCCAACACGAACTGGAGGGGCGTCCCCTGTTCGCCGCCCACGCGGCGCTCGACTGGCCCGAAGCACCCCATCTGGTCCTGTGGCACGCGGTGACCCTGTTGCGTGAATACCGTGGCGATGCGCACATCGCGGCACTGCTGACGACCGGCCTGGACGGTCTCGGTGCGGTCGTGATCCACGCCGCGTCGCACCAGATCCCCGAGGCGTTCCTGCGGGCGACCCGTGGCTGGCCGTCCGACGCGTGGGTCGACGCGGTGGCGTTGTACCGCCGCACCGGCTGGATCGCGGTGGACGACGGTCCCGACGGTGTGCCGGTGCTCACCCCCGAGGGGGCCGAACAACGCGAAGCGATCGAGACCGCGACCGATCGTACCTCGACACTGCCGTGGATGGTGATCGGCACCGATGGCATCGAGGAACTCGCGTCGCTGGTGCGGCCGTGGGCCGACGCCCTCTCGGAGGCCATGTTCGAGCGGTTCAGGAGCTGAACCGCTCGACGAGTCGTGGCTCGGGGGGGAGGACTCGAACCCCCAATGTCTGGACCAGAACCAGATGTGTTGCCGATTACACCACCCCCGATCGGGTGAGCGGACCACTGTAGTTCAGCGGTGATCGAGGAGGCGATACCCGACGATCCGTCCCAACCCCACAGCGATGGTTTCGCGCAGTTCGGCCCGGAGACGGCTCGCACCGGACAGGGTCGTCCGGCTCGGCGAGACCCGGGCCTCCAGGCCGACCTCGTCGGCGATCTCGAGAGCCCGTTTGGAGTGGTACCCGTCGGAAACGAGGATCACGTCCTCGATGCCCTCGTCGTGCAGGAACTTCGAGGTGGAGCGCAACGATTCGAAGGTGGTGCGCCCGTGGACCTCCTTGCGGATCGCCTCGTCGGGCACACCCCGCGCGCGCAGATGGTCGTACCCGGCGGTCGCTTCGGTGAACCGGTCCCCGGGTTGACGGCCGCCGGTCACGACGATGACCGGCGCGAGCCCCCGCTCGTACAGGTCGAACGCGTGGTCCAGTCGGGCGCGCAGCACCGGCGAGGGAACCCCGTCGTACTGGGCGGCACCCAACACGACGATCGCTTCGGCCGGCACGACGTCGTCGCCGGCTGCGTCGTCGGTCCGGGCGGTGGAGACGACCTGCAGGTACGTGAATCCGAAGTAGCCGACGACGAGGACCACGAGGACCCCGGCGGTGATCAGCAGTCGTTTCGTCCAGGATCGGCGGGGACGGGCCACGGGAACCCCGGTGTCGGGCGGATCAGCGGAGGACACGGTCGCGTCGTCCCCCGGTCGATCCACGCGTCTCAGCCGGCACGTTCCAGCGCGGCGTCCAACCGTGCCAGGGTGCGTTCCCTCCCCAGTTGTGCGACCGACTCCCACAACGGTGGGCCGACCGCACGACCGGTGAGCGCGACCCGGACCGGACCCTGGGTCTTCGCGAGGCGTGGGCGCCCCTCGTCGTTCACGAACCCGAGCTCGACGGTCGCGGCGATCACCGCGTCCTGGATCGCGTCGGGTACCCAGCCGTCGTCGTCGATCCCCGCGAGCCGGTCACGGGTCTCGGCGATCATCGCGGTTCCCGCAGCGCCGCGCACGACGTGCTTGTCCCAGTCCTTGTCGACCATCTCGGGTTCACGCCACAGGAAGTCGATCATCGTCGGCACCTCGGTGAACGTCTTGACCCGTTCCTGCACCAGCGGGGCGATACCGGCGAGCGCGGCACGTTCGGGTTCCCCACCGGTCAGGTACGCATCGGCGCGGCCGAGGAACTCGTCGGTCGGCAATGCCCGCAGGTACTCGCCGTTGAAGTGGGTGAGTTTCGCGACGTCGAAGAACGCCGGGTGGGCGTTCACGTCGGCCAGGTCGAACAACTCGACGATCTCGTCGCGGGGTCGGATCTCCACCCCGTCGGGTGGACCCCAGCCGAGCAACGCCAGGTAGTTGACCATCGCCTCGGGCAGGTAACCCTTCGCGCGGTAGTCGCCGACGGCGACGTCGTCGCGCCGTTTGGACAGCTTGCGGCGCTGGTCGTCGACCAGCAGCGGCAGGTGCGCGAACACGGGCCGGTAGTCCAGCCCGAGCGCCTCGGACAGCAGCAGGTACTTCGGGGTGCCGTTGACGTGTTCCTCGCCCCGGATCACGTGGCTGATCGCCATGTCGGCATCGTCGGTGATGTTGGCGAGCAGGAAGGTCGGTGTGCCGTTGGAGCGCAGCAGGACGAAATCCTCGATCGTCGAGTTCGCCACGGTGACCTCACCACGGATCATGTCGGCGAAGGTCGTGTTGCCGTCGTCGGGGGCCCGGAACCGCAACGCCCGCCCCTCGCCGGGTTCGAGTCCCCGATCCCGGCAGTGGCCATCGTACCCGGGGGCACCGCCCCGCTGTTTCGCCCGGGCGGCGACCGCGTCGGCGGTGCAGTCGCACCCGTAGGCCCGACCGGCGTCGAACAGACGCTGCGCGGCGTCCAGGTAGCGTTCGGTGCGTTCGGACTGGTGCACGACGTCGCCGTCCCAACCCAGGTCCAGCCATTCCATCGCGTCGAAGATCGCCTGGGTCAGCTCGGGCCGGTTCCGCTCGGTGTCGGTGTCCTCGATCCGCAACAGGAACTCACCGGAGGTGTGGCGGGCCCACAACCAGTTGAACAGGACGGTGCGGGCACCGCCGACGTGCAGGAACCCCGTCGGCGACGGGGCGAAACGAACTCGGACGTCACTCACGGACACCACGGTACCGGTTCGGGTGTCGGGCGACGGAGACCGCTCGGGTCAGCGGTCGATGAACAACCCGGCCCAGTCCTGGGCGTGCGCGGCGGCCACCGCGGCGGGGGTCATCGTCAACGCGTGCTCGGACACCACGTTGGAGATCTCCCGGCGCAGGTCGTAGCCGTGGATCGGCGCACGGGCGCCTTCGAACATCTCGGCGCGCAGCACCCGCAGGCCGCTCGCGGGTTGGGGGTCGTAGAACCCCCAGATCGTGAACGCCACGTCGAGGTCCGCCAGGACCGGCGCCCGGCCGTTCATCGCCGCGCGTCGCATCGCGACCGCGATGGCACCGGCCTGGGCATCCTCGAGGCGTTCCTCGGCGACGAGGTGCACCTTGTCGGCCAGTCGATGCACCAGCGAATACGCGTAGCCGATGTCGGGTCCGTGGTTGCCGTAGAGGCCGCCGGTCGGCATCTCGGACGGAATGATCTCGCCGGGACGCTTCTTCGCGTACCAGTCGTTGCCACGCCGCGGCGACGACTCGTAGTCGCGGGGCTTCAGACGTGGGTCGACCGGTACGTAGGAGGGAATCGCCATAGCGGAACCGAGCCTACCCGGCGGCCCCCCGGTGGGCGAGTTGCCACACGAACGCGTCGGCCAACGCCTGCCAGGA
>CAZVFF010000135.1:0-6717 GCA_964626395.1 uncultured Iamiaceae bacterium
TTCGAACCGGTAGGGACCACCGACGCCCGTGTCGTCGGCGACGACCCGGAACGCACCGGCCCGGGTCGCCTCGGCGAGCGCGGCGGTCACCGGGAGGACCTCGGCCAGGCCGTCGGAGAGGCTGTTGGAGCGGGCGGCGATCCCGGCCAGTTCGGCCAGGCCGCCGACCTGGTCGTCGGAATGCAGCGCCCACACGGCGAGCTGGTGGACCATCACCGCGGTGACACCCCACACGGTGCCGTAGGACACCACGAGCGCCGCGACCTCGGAACGGACCACCCCGGTGGCCAGCGCGGACAACGCCACCGATGCGGTCGCGGTGGCCCAGGTGACCGCGATGACGGCCCGGTTGGCGACCATGGCCACCAGCAGGGTCGGCACGAAGATCAGCGGTCGGTAGACGGCGGTGGTGCCCAGGATCGCGTAGGCCGTGACCCCGGCGGCGACGGTGGCGAGCAGCACCTCGGTGAGCAGCAGACCCACCGGCGGGGAGCGGTAACCCCGTGCCCGGACCATCTTGCGGAACGACACCAGGTTGATCCCGCCGATCGTCACGACGATGATCCCCACGACCAGGATCCAGCCCCACCGGACCGGTTCGTCCCGGGGCAGGAACGCACCGAGCAGCGGCAGGATCATGGCGGCGTGGGCGAGACCGACGATCTTCCATCCGAGGGTCGACAACGCCGGGTCGACCGGTGCCACGTAGTCGAACACCGGTCGGCGCGGTGTCGTGGTTCGTTCGTTCACCGCAATCCTCCCCTGCCCGGACCGATCGCCCGACGTCGAGGCTACCGCCCTCCCGGCGTGACGGGCCCGTCGTGGACCGCCCCGGACCGACCCCACGAGCGACACGATCGCGGGGTCGTCGGGTCGCGACGGATTTTCCCGACACGATCGATTCCGCCGGTCGTAGGGTGGAATCGATGTCCACTTCACCAAGTACCGTCACCGAGGCGGTGGCCCTGCTCCGGGAGCAGGGATACACCACCGACCTCGGACTCCGTGGGAACACCCCCCACTCCGAACACGACCCGGACCAGTTCGCCATCGAAGAGGTCTTCCGCTTCGAGGGTGATTCGGACCCGGGCGACGAGATGATCGTGCTCGGGGTCTACTGCCCCGACTGCGACGCCCGGGGCACGGTCGTCTCCGCCTACGGCCACGGCGCCGACCCGGCGCTGTTCGCCCGCCTGAGGCGCCACCCCGCCTGAGTCGTTCGCCGGGTCCGGTTCAACGACCGGGGCGCCGCCGTTTGCGTTCCTCGAGCCGCACCGCCATGGTGGCCGCCTCGGTGCGGCTGTGCAGGCCCAGTTTGGCGAGCATGTTCGACACGTAGTTCTTGACGGTCTTCTCCGCCAGGTTCAACTCCTCGGCGATCTGGCGGTTGGTGCAGCCCTTGGCGATCAGGTCGAGGACCTTGCGTTCCTGACCGGTCAGCACCCGCAGGGGGTCCTCGGGCGGGGTGCGCAGCCGGGCCAGGGTCTGTTCGACCACCTCGGGGGGCAGCAGCGACACCCCGTCGGCGACCTTGCGGATGGAGTCGACCAGTTCCCGGCCCCGGATCTGTTTGAGCAGGTAGCCCGACGCGCCGGCGAGCACGGCGGCGGCGAAGGCCTCGTCGTCGGCGTAGCTGGTCAGGATCAGACAGGCGATGTCGTCGTGGGCGGAGCGGATCTCCCGGCACACCTCGACCCCGGAACGTTCCCCCTCCCCCAGACGGATGTCCAGGATGGCCACGTCGGGACGGACCGCGGGGATCCGCCGGATCGCCTCGTCGCCGTTGGCGGCCTCACCGACGACCTCGAGGTCGTCGGTGGAGCCGATCAGCTCGGCGATCCCGCGGCGGACCACCTCATGGTCGTCGACGAGGAACACACGGATCGCCACGTCCCCAGTCTGGCCGCCCGTGGCATCCCGGGGGAAGACCGGTCGGGTTGACAGACCCGAACAGACGTTCGATACTCGCGGAATGACCGACCCCCGACGTGTCCCATCCGGCCGGGTGGCGGAACTCGCAGCGGGGGCCCGGCACCGGGTCCGACCGGCGAGCACACTCACCGCGCGCGGCCTGGCGGTGACCGACGCGTTCGCCCCGCTGTTCCCTGCCGGGCTGCCCCGGGGGGCGACGTTGTCGGTGTCGGGGGACGCGGCCCGTTCCTTCGTGTTCTGTCTGTCCGCGGCCCCCACCCGGGCCGGTGCGTGGCTCGCGGTGGTCGGCATGGCCGACGCCGGTTGGCGGGCGGCGACCGAAGCCGGCATCGAGACGGCACGGGTCGTGCACGTGGACCCCGGCCAGCGGGGCGCCGATTGTGTCGCGGCGGCACTCGACGGTTTCGACCTGGTCGTCGTGGGCACGGCGGTGCCGCTGGGTGCGTCGGTGCAGCGGCGTCTGGCGGCACGGGCCCGGGAACGCGAAGTGGTCCTGGTCGGCGACGCCGGCGCGTTGGACGGTGCCGCGGATGTGACCGTTCAGGTGGTCGGGCGGGGTTGGCGCGGCATCGGCACCGGACGGGGTCGGCTGGCGGGCCGGCGGGTCGAGGTGACCGCCCGGGGGCGACGGGTCCCCGGACGGCACCGGAGCCTCGAGGTGTGGTTGCCCGACGCCGACGGCGGGGTCACCCCGGTGGCCGCCCGGACGGTCCCCCGGAATCCGGCGGCGCCCGCGGACGTGGCCGGACGTGTCCGTTCGGCCTGAGCGGGATCGGATGGTGCTGTCGTGGTGACCGGTGCCGGATCCGTGGGGCGGGACCCCCGTGGTGACGCCGCGCCCCGGACCCTGGTGGTGACGTGCGCGGACTGGCCGGTGCGGGCCGCGGGGCTGGCCGGGGTGGACCGTCCCGTGGCGGTGTGGTCCCATCGCGGGATCGAAGCGGCGAACTCGGCGGCACGTGCGGCCGGGGTGCGGGTCGGGTTGCGCCGTCGCGAAGCCCAGGGCCGTTGCCCGGAGCTGGAGCTCGTCGTCCACGACCCGGCCCGGGACGCCCGGTGTTTCGACCCGGTCGTGGCGGCGTTGGGGTCCTTCACCCCGCAGGTGGAGATCGTCCGCCCGGGGGTCGCGGCGATGGGCACCCGGGGCCCGTCGCGGTACTTCGGCGGCGACACGGCACTGGCCGACCGGGTGCTCGACACGGTCGTCGGCGTGGCCACGGACCCGGCGATCGACCGGTCCGAGGTGCGGGTGGGGGTGGCCGACGGGCCGCTGGTGGCCCGGCTGGCGGCCCGGCACGCCCCGGCGGGCGGGGTGCGGATCGTGGATCCGGGCGGGGCAGCGGCGTTCGTCGGTCCGCTGCCGATCGGGTCGGTGGCGCCGTTCGTGTCCGAGCGGAGGATCCTGGACGTGTGGCGCCAGTTGGGGTTGCGCACCCTGGCCGAGGTGGCGGCCCTGCCGGCCGCGGCGGTGCTGGGGCGGTTCGGTTCGGCGGGGGTGTGGATCCACCGGTTGGCCGCGGGCGACGACCCGTCGGTCACCACGGCCACCCCGTTGCCCGACGACGTCGACGAGGCCGTCGCCTTCGACCCACCCGAGTGGCGGGCCGACGCGGTGGCGTTCGCGACCCGGGCCGCGGCCGGGGTGTTCGCCGACCGTCTGGCCCGGTCGGGGTTGTCGTGCGCGCAGGTGGTGGTCACCCTGTGGACCGATCACGCCGAGGTGTCGGAACGCCGGTGGCGGTTGGACGGCCCGGGACGGGACGGGGAACGGCCCGACGTGCTCATCGCGGAGCGGGTCCGTTGGCAGACCGACGGCTGGACGTCGGGCCCGGTGGCGGACCGCCCGACCGCGGGGATCATCCGGGTGGTGCTCGCCCCGGGTGAGATCCGGCCCGCCCGGGGTCGTCAGGCCGGTTTCTGGGGTGGGGCGTCCGCGGCCGACGAACGGGCCGCCCGGGCGGTCGCCCGTCTGGAGGCGATCGCCGGCCCCGATGCGGTGTGCGTGGTGGTTCCCCGGGGCGGACGCGACCTCGCCGAGGAGCTGGTGCTGGTCCCCACGGCGACCTTCGGCACCACCCGGCCCGGAGGTCCCGTCGGCGCGGGCGCAGACGCACGGGACGACGGGGGTGGACGGTTGCCCGGCACGGATGCCGGGCGTGGGGCCGTCGGGGCGCCGTGGCCGGGGAGACTGCCCTCCCCCGCCCCGGCGACGGTGCTCGTCGAACCCCGACCGGTGGTGGTGACGAACACCGGTGGAGCGGATGTCGAGGTGACCGGTCGGGGGGAACTGCGCACGCCCCCGGCGACGGTGACCTTCCCCGAGGGGGACGATCCGACGACGGGACGGCCCGGTCCGGTGGCGGTGGTCGCCTGGGCGGGACCGTGGCCGGTGGAGGAACGGTGGTGGGACCCGGCACGGCACTGCCGTCAGGCCCGGTTGCAGCTCGTGACCGCGGACGGGCGTGCCCTGCTGGTGATCCGTCGAGACCGCCGTTGGTGGCTCCGGGCGATCCACACGTGACCGCTCACCGGCCCGGCCCGGGGAGTTCGGCGGGTGCCACGGCGAATCCCTCGTCGATCGCAGCCCGGTGGAGGCGCCGGTCCCAGACCGCCAGGATGACGTCGTCGCGGCCGACCACCGATGCACTCGCCAGGTGGACCGCATCGGCCCCACGCAGTGACCGTTCGGCCGCGAGCTCGCCGCCGCGGCGTTCGACCGCCGCGGTGAACTCCACCGGACGCAGGGCCGCCCGATGATCCGCCCAACGTCGGAGGACGGCCCGATGGGTCGCATCATCGAGGTCGTGGTTGCGGCGGCCGGCCGCGAGTGCCGCGCACACCTCGGGATGGGCGAGACGACTCGACACCGCGGCGTCACAGGCGTCCCACAGCTGCGCCACGGTCGAACTCCCCTCCTCCTCGACGAGCAACTTCACGAGCGCGCTCGCATCGAAGTAGACGATGCTCATCGTCCGTCGCGTTGCTCGCTCACGACCTCGGCGAGTGGACGGCGGACCCGCGGCCGTGGCGCGTCGGTCGCCTCCGGTCGACGGTCGCTGCGGGGTCGGCCGATGACCCCTTCGCGGGTGAGGCGTTCGAGGACCGGGGTGGCGTCGGCGCCGAGGATCCGGGCGACGGGGACCCCCCGATCGGTCACGACGATCTGGTCACCGTCACGTGCCCGGCCGAGCCAGGTGGCGAGGTTGGCGCGCAGTTCGCTGACGGGGACCTCCATGACGGAAGTGTACATTCCCACACCTTCTGATTTGTACGGATGCGAATCCGGTCCGGCAACCCGGTCGACATGATTCCCCACTCGATGGAGTCCGGAACCGGGCCGGACCCGGCCCGAGTGAGTTTATCGAACGTACGTTCGATAGACTGGGATGGTGGGTTTCTCCAACGCGTCGGTCCCCTGGGGGGAACTCGAGGCCCGCTTGTCGGGTCGCCGGACGGGCCGTGCCGCCGGCGTCCCCGACGGGCCGGGACGTGTCGCCGATCCGCCCGGCCCGGCCCGGCCCCCCGGCCACGGGTCGACGGTTCCCTACGCCGAACTGCACTGCCACTCGCACTTCAGTTTCCTGGACGGCGCCTCCTCCCCCGCAGAGCTGGTCGACGAGGCCGACCGGCTGGGCCTGGAGGCGCTCGCGTTGACCGACCACGACGGGTTCTACGGAGTGGTGCGTTTCGCCGCAGCGGCCCGCACGGTCGGTCTGCCCACCGTGTTCGGCGCCGAGGTGACCCTGGACCGGCCCGGTGTCGCCGCATCCGACGATCCCGACCCGGCCGGGGACCACCTGGTGGTGTTGGCCACCGGCCCCGACGGTTACCACGCGCTCAGCCGCGACCTCTCCCTCGCCCAGTTGGCCGGGTCCAAGGGCGCGCCCCGTCGGTCGTTCGCTGACCTGGCCGGGCTCGCCCCGGACGTGGTCGCGTTGACCGGATGCCGCAAGGGGGCGGTGCCGGGCGCCCTCGAGGCCGACGGTCCGGCGGCTGCGGCCCGTGAGTTGTCCCGGTTGGTCGACGTCTTCGGACGGGACCGGGTGTTCGTGGAGTTGTGGGACCACGGCGATCCGTTGGACGGGCACCGCAACGACGCGTTGGCCGAGTTGGCGGTGCGGGCCCGGGTGGGGGTGGTCGCCACCAACAACGTCCACTACGCGACCCGTGCGGCCCACCCGTTGGCCACCGCGTTGGCCGCGGTGCGGGCCCGGTGCAGCCTGGACGAACTCGACGGGTGGCTGCCCGCGTCGGCGGGCGCGCACCTGCGCTCGGGGGCCGAACAACGCCGCCGGTTCGCCCGCTACCCGGGGGCGGTCGAGGCGACGGTGGACATCGCCCGGGGGTGCGCGTTCGACCTCGCGTTGGTGGCGCCGTCGCTACCGCCGTTCCCGTGCCCGGACGGCCTCGACGAGATGGGCCTGTTGCGTCGCCTGGTCACCGATGGGGCCACCCACCGCTACGGCCCCCGCCCCGCCCCCGACCCTTCTCCGAAATTCGTACGGAAAAGCCGCCCACCGGGGCTTTTCCGTACGAATTTCACCGAAGGTGGGAACAGCGACCGAGACGACCACGGCGGCGGGACGGACGGGCTCGGGATCCGGGCGTGGCGACAGATCGACCACGAACTGGCCGTCATCGAACAGCTCGGCTTCGCCGGGTACTTCCTGGTGGTGTGGGACATCGTCCGGTTCTGCGACGAGGCCGACATCTTCTGCCAGGGCCGCGGGTCGGCGGCGAACTCGGCGGTGTGTTTCTCGCTCGGGATCACCCGGGCCGACGCGG